>JAPOQB010000287.1 GCA_026710965.1 Deltaproteobacteria bacterium
CGCCCCGCCCATTACCGAAGGTGACCTGTTGTTCCATGAACGAAGTCAACGGTTACCGGGGGCCGGGGCGACCGGATCACGACCCTTGGTCCGCATGAGGCCTTAAAGGCAAAGGACGGAGCCCACGGAAATAAAACAGTCCGCCACGTTGAATGCCGGCCAGTGGTAGGCGTTCCAGTAGACGTCCACGAAATCGATCACCTCGCCGTAGAACAGGCGGTCGGCCAGGTTCCCCAACGCCCCCGCCAGAATGAACGTCAACGACAGGATGAGCCCGGTATCCGTTTCCGCAAGGCGGCGCAGCAGGTGGATGACGAAAGCGACGGCGACCAGTGAGAAGGCGATCAGGGCATAGGAAGCCAGGGCTCGGCGTTGACCGGCCAGCAGCCCAAACGCGGCGCCGGTGTTACGAACGTGCGTCAGGTCCACCCAGCCCTCTATCACCGGGATCGAGTGATGCAGCGGAATGGTATGGTCGACGAGCAGCTTGGTGCCCTGATCGAGCAGCAGGATCGCGGCCAACAGGACGACTATGCGTGCGCGTTTTCGGCCTGCGGTAAAGATCGTAACACCTCCGCGCAACGGGGGCAGACCCCCGGCTGGTCCGCCTGCGCTCCAACCCCCGGGTGATATTTCCAGCATCGCTCGCACTTTCCGCCCTCGGCCGCGTAAACCCCGATGGCGCCGCCCAGCAGCGTGCTGCCATAGCCCATGGCCTGTCCCGGCGCCCCGTCCGCGGCGCCGTCCCGCTTCTCCCCGGCACCGGTTCCGGGCTCCGGATACACCAGGTCGCCCGGCGGCGGCCCCGATGCCACCGCGGCCTGCGAGACGATGAACACGTCCTCCCACGGCATCACCGCCGCGCCGCGCAGCAGCTCCTGAATCCCCGGGGCCTTCTCGTAAACGTCCGGATACAGCACCACCCGGGCGTCCAGGGAATGGCCGATGGCGCCGCATTGACGCGCCACCTCCAGAGCCTTCAACACCTCGCCGCGCAAATCCAGCCGGAGCTCCCATTCGGCCGCCAGCGCCGGGTCCGACAAGGTCTCGTCCGGTTCCGGAATGGGCGAGAGCAGGATGCTGTCCGGGCCGGACGCGGTCCCGGGGACGTGTTCCCAGATCTCCTCGGCGGTGAACGAGATGACCGGCGCCATCAGGTGCACCAGAGTTTGCAGGATGCCGTGGAGCGCGGTCTGGGCCGACCGCCGCGCGGCGGAATCGGACCCCTCGCAGTAGAGCCGGTCCTTGACGATGTCCAGGTAGAGGGAACTCAGGTCCACGCTGCAGTAGTTGTTCAACGCGTGATAGACGACGTGGAACTCGAACCTGTCGAAGGCCTCCAGACAGCGCCCCAGCAACCGCTGGTTGCGGTCGAGGATCCAGCGGTCCAGCGGCTCCAGGGCGTCGGGCTCCACCGCGTCGGCGGCGGGGTCGAAATCATGGAGGTTGCCGACGAGGAAACGGGCGGTGTTGCGGAGCCGCCGGTACGACTCCACCAGCCGCTTCAGGATCTCGTCGGAAATGCGGACGTCGTCGCGGTAGTCTTCGGCCGCCACCCAGAGCCGGATGATGTCGGCGCCGAATTTCTTGATGATCTCCTGCGGCGCGGTGACGTTGCCCAGGGACTTGGACATCTTGTAGCCCTTGCCGTCCAGCACGAAGCCGTGGGTCAGCACGCCGTCATAGGGAGCCCGGCCGCGGTTGGCCACGGAGGTCAGGAGCGAGGTGTGGAACCAGCCCCGGTGCTGGTCGCTGCCTTCGAGGTAGAGGTCCGCCCTGCCGCCCAGCTCGGGACGGCGTTCCACCACCGCGGCATGGCTCACGCCGGAGTCGAACCAGACATCCAGGATGTCCTCTTCCTTGGAAAACCGCGTGGAGCCGCAACGCTGGCAGCAAAAACCCGGAGGCGCCAACTCTTCCGGCGGCCGCTCGAACCACGCGTCGGACCCTTCCCGCTCGAACAGCCCGGCCACGTGCTCGCACAACGCCTCGCTCAAGTGCGTCTCGCCGCAGTCCATGCAGTACAGCACCGGGATCGGAACGCCCCAGGAACGCTGCCGCGAGATGCACCAGTCGGGACGGTTGGCCATCATGCCGGTGATGCGGTCCTGTCCCCAGGGCGGGATCCACTGGACCTGCTCGATGGCGTCGAGGGAGCCCTGCCGCAAACCGGTGTGGGCCATGGA
>JAPOQB010000594.1 GCA_026710965.1 Deltaproteobacteria bacterium
ATGTAGTCCTTCATCTCCATGTCGTGGACCCGGGGGCCCATGTTGATGCCGTAGCAGGTGTGGTAGCGCACCCGGTCCTCGGGGATGTTCCGCAAGGCGTGGTTGATGGCCTCGATCTGCCCCTCGGCCCAGGCGCGGCACTGCGCCACGGTCAGGTCCGGGTTCTTGACGTAGTAGTTGATGAGCAGCGGGTCGTCGATCTGGAGCAGGAACCCCGCGTCGACGATGGCCTGGTATTCCACGCTGAGGGCTTCGGCGATGGCGAACAGGAGCTCCTCGTCGCTCTTGTAGTACTCGTTCTCCTGGTTGCCGGCCACGTCGCAGGGGGAAATGGCCGGCACGAAGGCCTCCGCGGCCCCGGCTTCCTCCACCGCGGCCTTCAGGTTCGCCAGGTCCTGCGTCACGCGCTCCTGGGCCCTGTAGGCGATGGGGCCGGTACAGGCCATCTGCATGTTGCTGGGGTTGGGCTTGGCTCCCGGCACCGGGCTGTAGTACCCGTAGTGCTCCGGGAACGCCTGGGATTCCCGGGAGTTGTCCCAGGGCGACACCCGCACCCGGCCGGTGGGGCTGAGGCCGTCGAGCCGCTGGTGGGCATAGACCGCGAACCCGCGTTTGCTGAGCTCGCCGTCGTCGACGACGTCGACGCCGAGATCCATCTGCAGGCGCACGATGTCGTGGACCGCGCCCAGGAGCTTGTCCTCGTACTCCGCCGGATCGACGGGTTTGCCCTCGTTCTCCGCCAGCATCATGTCGATGAGCTGTCGCGGGCGCGGCAGACTGCCTGTGTGGGTGACGAGAATTCGTTCGGTGCTGTGCAGCATGGGTTACCTCCGTCCAAGCAAACGCTTTTCGATTTTATTTTGGCGTCCTTCGACTTCGCTCCGCTGACGCTCCGCTACGCTCAGGACGAACGGTTGTTGGGTCAACTCTCCATTCGTCCTGAGCCCTTCGGTTGTTGGGTCAACGCTCCGCTCGTCCCGAGCCCTTCGACAAGCCCGTCCTGAGTTTGACGAAGGGCCCGGGACGAACGCTGGGAAAAGCTTTCCCCGTTCGTCCTGAGCGTAGCGGAGCGAAGTCGAAGGACGCCATCTTCCTCGGCGGTATTTGAGCAGACTTCCTCTCTAGCCTTGGTTCACCGGTCTGAACTTGTACAGGGTCCGGTCTTCGGTGACTTCCTCGAACACCACCTCCACCGGCATGTCGCAGCTCAACTCATCGGGCTTGCAGCCCACCACGTTGGTGGTGAGCCGCGGGCCTTCGTCCAGCTCCACCACCACCAGGGCGTAGGGCAGCTCGTCGGCGAAACCCTTGTGGTAAGCCCGGTGATACACGCCGAACGAATAGACCTTCCCCTTGCCGCTCACCCCGGTCCAGGTCCAGTCCGTGCTCCAGCATTTGGGGCAGGTGGCGGTGGGCGGAAACCAGTGGTTCGAGCAGGCGTCGCAACGGGGCACCACCAGTTCATGACGCCTGCAGCCGTCCCAGAAGGGCTCGGATTCCACGGTCGGCGGCGGCAGCGGCTTGTTGTACTCGCTCATCCCGCTTCCCTCCCCAGGATCAACGCCGACTGGCACACCGTGTTGCCGCCGTGGCCGGACACGAAGGCGATGTTGCAGTCCTTCACCTGGCGGTCGGGGGTGTGCTCGCGGCGGACCTGACGCGCTCCTTCCAGCACCTGGAGCATGCCCTCGATGTGCCCCTCGGACAACTGGCCGCCGGAGGTGTTGGTGGGCAGGACGCCGTCGAATTCCAGCGCCCCGGAGGCGGCGAACGGCCCGCCCTCGCCCTTGGCGCAGAAGCCGTAGTCCTCGAGCTGCAGCAGCACCATGTGGGTGAAGCAGTCGTAGATCTGGGCGGTGTCCACGTCCTTGGGGCCGATGCCCGCCATCTTGTAGGCCGCCTCCCCCGCTTCCTTGGCGCCGGTGTTGATCATGTTGTCGTCATTGTACCACCCGCTCAGGCGGTTGCCGAAGCCGAAACCGCGGACATAGGCGGGCGGCTGCCGGAGATCCCGGGCGCGCTCCGCGGTGGTCACCACCACCGCCCCGGCGCCGTCGATGAACACGCTGCAATCGAACAGACAGAGCGGGTCCACGATGAGCCGGGCGCCCAGGTACTCGTCCAGGGTCAGGGGCTTCTTCATGAACGCGTGAGGGTTCTTGCGGGCGTGGTTTCGGAACGCCACCGCGATGGCGCCGAGTTGCGCCTTGGTGGTGCCGAAACGCTCCATGTGGCGCCGGGCCGAAACCGCGTAGTTCACCGGCGCGCCGAACCGGCCGAACTCGGAGCCGAACTCCGAGTAGGTCCGCGGGCTGGAAGCCACCGCCTGCTTGGCCTCGGCGTTGCGATGGGTCCGCGACCAGGTGTCGCGGCCGTAACCCACCACCACGGTGTTGCAAACGCCGGCCTCGATGGCCATGCAGGCCATCGCCACGGCCATGGTCTGGCTGGCGCCGCCGTTGGCGGTGGAGGTGCTGAAGGTGACGTTCAGCCCCAGCGCTTCTCCCACGCGCTGGTGGTGGCAGTACACGTCGTCCGGGCCGCGGGTGATGAGCCCGTCCACGTCCTCCTTTTTCAGGCCGGCGTCCTCGATGGCGTTCTTGGCCGCCACCGCGAAGAGTCCGATGGGGCCGAGCTCGGGCACCTTGCCCAGGGGGCTCTGTCCCACGCCGACGATGGCGTATTTTCCGCTCAGGTTCGTGCTCATGGTTCCTCCTGTGTTCGATTGCCTAACGGGCCTTCCACACCGCCGGGCGCTTCTCGGCAAAGGCTCGGGAACCTTCCTTCTGGTCCTCGGTGGTGGAGAGCGCCAGGCCCAGGTCGCTCTCGAGCTTCAGGCCCTGCTCCAGCGGAAGCTGAATCCCCTTGGTGATGGCCTCCTTGATGGCGATGACCGACAACGGCGCACCCAGGCAGATCTTGGCGGCGATCTCCCGCGCCACGTCCATGTAGCTGTCCACCGGCGCCACCTTGTTCACGAGACCGATGCGCAGGGCCTCCTCGGCGCCCACGGCCTCGCCCGTCAGGCTCAGCTCCAGCGCCTTGGCCATGCCGATGAGCCGCGGCAGCCGCTGGGTGCCGCCACCGCCCCCCAGACGGCCGCGCCGGACCTCGAACATGCCGAGCTTGGCGTCCTCCGCGGCCACCCGGATGTCACAGGCCAGCGCCAGCTCCAGGCCGCCGCCCACGGCGTACCCGCGTATGGCCGCGATGGTGGGTTTTTCCATCGTCGCCACCGGCATGTTCTGGCCCTGCATGCTCGACCGGTTGCGTACCCGCCGCTTCTCGAAAAACGTCGCATCGTCCACTTCCCGCGCCCGCTCCTTCAGGTCGAGTCCGGTGCAGAAAGCCCGTTCGCCGGCGCCGGTGATGATACACACCCACACGTCGGAGTCCGCGGAGACCTGACCGCAGGCGTCGTGCAGCTCGTCGCGGGTCTTGTAGCTGATGGCGTTCATCGACTCGGGTCGGTTGAGGGTGATGGTGGCCACATGGTCGGTCACGTCATAGAGGATGTTTTGATAGGTCATTGAAACTCCTTGCGTACCGTTCGGAGGGCGACCGCGGGTCGCCCCTACCGGGCGTTGGACCTTGCCGGCCAGGCGTACCGCCAGGGCGGGCGACCGCGCGTTGCGCCTTGCCGGCGAGGAGGCCCCGCCTATGCCGGTTTGGCCGACAATCCTGGTTCGGCGGACAATTCCGGTTTGGCGGACACCGTGATCAGGGCGTCCGCCACCGCCACACCGCGGCCCTCGGGCCGCACCATTACGGGGTTCATCTCGACGGCGGTGAAACGGCCGGCGTTGTGAGCCACGAAGTCGCCGAAGCGGACGACGCACTGGACCAGGGCGTCCACGTCCCGGGGCTTCCCGCCCCGCAGACCGCTCAGCAGCGCGCCGCCCCGCAGCTCCGCCAGCATCTCGCGCACGTCTTCCTCGTCCAGCGGCGGCAGCCGGAAGGCGGCGTCCTTGAACACTTCCACGTAGATCCCGCCCAGGCCCAGCATCACCAGCGGGCCGAACTGCGGGTCGTGCACCATGCCGACGATGACCTCCAATCCGTCGGAGACCATCTCCTGCACCAGCACACCGTCGATGCGGGCGTCCGGGTGGGCCGCCTTGACGCTCCTGATGACGCGGAGATACGCGGTCTCGACTTCCTCGGCGGTGGCGGCTCCGAGATACACCCCGCCGGCATCCGACTTGTGAGGCACGTCGGGCGACTGGACCTTCAGCGCCACCGGATGGCCGAGGCTCCCGGCGATCTCGACGGCCTGCTCGGGCGTCTCGGCGAACTCTTCCCGCGTCATGGTGATCCCCGTACGCGCGAGTATCCGCTTGCTGTCGTACTCCGTGAGGGCGCCCGCGCCGTCCGGCGGACGGAAATCCACCGACCCCGCCGATTGCCGGGCCGGCTTCTCTCTGCGGCGGAAGGCCGCGTAGTCGACGAGCTTGCGCACGGCCTTCATGCCGCCGGCCACGTCCTCCAACAGGGGCACGCCCGTCTGCTCAGAAAACGTCCGGTAGTCTTGGGTGAGGGTGTTGGAGGTCAGCGACAGCACGAACATGGGCTTGGGCGTGTTCCGGGCGCGCGCCACCAACTGATCCAGCAGGTTCTGCTGACCCGGCCCGGTCTCGCGCTTCATGCTGAGGGCCATTCCGACGAGGTCGACTTCGTCATCGTCCAGGAGCGTATCGAGCACCGCCGTAAGATTGGTGCCCCGCGCGGCGCGCGGCATCCCCACCGTATCGATGGGATTGCCGAACGGGCGGTCCACCTCCAGGATCTCCTGGAGCCTCGAGTTCGTCGCCGCGCTCAAGGCCCGGCACTGGAGGCCCACGGTCCCGTTCACATCGCTGATGAGGGCCGTGGCCCCGCCGGAGATGGTAAGGAACACGACGTTCCCGCCGGCGGGAAGAGGCGCGTGGATGAAGAGTCCCGCGGTCTCCACGAGCTCGTCGATGCTGTCCACCAGCGCCACGCCGGTCTCATGAAACAACGCCGCGTAGGCCTCCTGCTGCCCGGCCAGGGTGCCGGTGTGGGCCACGGTGGCCCTTCGCCCCGACTCGGTGCGGCCCAGCTTCAGCACCACCACGGGTTTCTTGCGGGTGGCGGATGCGAGGACCCGGCGCAGCTTCGCCCCGTCCTTGGCCCCCTCCATGATGCAGGCGATGACGTGGGTCTTGGGGTCGTCGGCGAAATATTCGATATAGTCGCCC
>JAPOQB010000293.1 GCA_026710965.1 Deltaproteobacteria bacterium
ACCTGGTTGGCGATGCGCACGCCGGGGTCGTAGCGTTCGCCGCGCTCCTTGTCCTTCACCAGCTCGATGCCGGTCATGAACCCGCGCCGGCGCAGCTCCCGCACGTGGGCGAGGGTAAGGATGTCCTTCCGGAGCCGTTCCTCCAGCGACGCGATCTTGAGCGGCACCGTCCCCATCAGCGCCTCCCGCTCGAAGATGTCGAGCGTCGCCAGCGCCACCGCGCAGGCCAGCGGGTTGCCGGTATAGGTGTGGCCGTGGAAGAAGCTCTTGAACTCTCCGTAGTCCCCCAGGAACGCCGAGAAGATCTCCTCGGTGGCGAAGGTCGCGGCCAGCGGCAGGTAGCCGCCGGTGATGCCCTTGCCGACGCACATGAGGTCCGGGCTGACGCCGTCGTGTTCGCAGGCCCACATGCGCCCGGTGTGGCCGAAGCCCGTGGCCACCTCGTCCGCGATGAACAGCACGCCGTTGTCCTTGCAGACGTCCCGGATCGCCCTGACGTAGCCGGCGGGCTGGGGCCACATGCCCGCGGCTCCCTGCATGACCGGCTCCATGATGAAGGCCGCCAGACGGTCCTTTTCCCGCGTCACCGTGTCGCGCGCTTCCTGCACGGACCGTTCCATCGCCTCGGCCTCGCTCAGGCCCTGCTCCCGCTGGTAGGCGTAGGGAGGCTTCACCGCCAGGGTAGGGAACAGCAGGTCCCGGTGGTAATGGTGGAACAGGTCGCTGTAGCCCACGCTCATGGCTCCCACCGTGTCCCCGTGATAGGACTCCTCCAGCCGCGCGAACCGGCTCCTTTCGGTCTTCCCGAGGAGTTGCCAGTACTGCACCGCCAGCTTGAGGGCTACCTCCACGGCGGTGGCGCCGCTGTCCGAATAGAACACGCGAGTCAGCCCCGCCGGCACCATGGCCGTGAGCCGGGCGGCGAGCTCGATGCCGGGCACGTGGGAGAGCCCCAGGAAGGTCGAGTGCGCGATGCGGTCGGCCTGGGCCTTGAGCGCCTGGTCCAGCTCCGGGCGGCGGTGGCCGAACAGGTTGCACCACAACGAGGAAACCCCGTCGAGGTAGCGGTTGCCGTTCACGTCGATGAGGTAGCTGCCGTCGCCCTCCGCGATGATGCAGGGGTCTTCTCCCATCCACTCCCGCATTTGGGTAAAGGGATGCCACAGGTGGGTGTGGTCCATGCGCTTCAAGGCCTGGTATTTGTCACTCGTGCTCATGATTCCTTCATTCGTCGCTGAGGGTCTAGTGTCGCGTCCCGCAAATGCCTACGACAATTTGCTGGTCTTTTTTGCCGTCGGCTGCGTTGCTCTTCCTCGCGTGGTACCCGCCACTGCTCGTCATCGCGCCTTGCCGACGACAAAAAATCCTGCGCAACTTATCGCAGGTATTTGCGGGACGCGACACTAGTGTGTCAGACGCCGCGCCCCGCCCGCGCGAAGGCGTCGAGGGCCCTTTCCATCTGTTCCTCGGTGTGGGTCGCCATGGTGGTGACCCGCAGCCTCGACGTGCCCGGCGGCACGGTGGGCGGCCGGATGCCCTGGACGTAGAGGCCCGATTCCAGGAGCCGCGCCGCCTGTTGCATGCACGGCGCCTCCTCTCCCACCAGGATGGGGATGATCTGGGTGCTGCCGCCCACCGAGTAGCCGAGCTTGCGGAGGCCGCTCCGGAGCCGCTCGCTGTTGCGCTGCAACGCGCATTGCCGCGCCGGCTCCTTCTCCACCAGCTCCACGGCCGCGCCGGCCATGGCCAGCACCACCGGCGGCAGCGAGGTGGTGAAGATGAAGCTGCGGGCGCG
>JAPOQB010000705.1 GCA_026710965.1 Deltaproteobacteria bacterium
CCCTCCGCCTCGGCCAGCTTCGAGAAGATCACGATGGCCCGCGCCTTCACCTCCGCGGACAGCCCGCTCCGCTCGATCAACCGCCGGATGCCGGACCAACTCCGTCGCGGCTGCCCCTCGCCGGCGATGACCTGGAACCGGGCCGCCCGGATGCCGTTGACGGTCTTTTTGCTGACGCGGATCCGGAAGTCGACGCCAGCGAGCTTGCCCAACTCCTCCTGAAGCCGTTTGCGCGGCACCCCGAGGTCAAGCAAAGCGGCCACCGTCATGTCCCCGCTGATTCCGGAGACGAGGTCAAAGTATGCGATCCTCATCGTGAGGGCAGGCGTACGAAACTAGCCGGTGCCATGTCAAGGGTCGTAGCGTCCGCAAATGGACGCACACGCACTGAAGGGGCGCTACGTTGTCGCCGAAGGGGATGCCCCTGCTCCCGGCCATCCCGTGCCGCCTCGCGCATTTACAAGGGGGTTGAGGAGTGTTACCTTGTAGAAACTGCCAGAAGCGTGGGGCCGTAGCTCAGCTGGGAGAGCGCTAGGTTCGCAATCTAGAGGTCGTGGGTTCGATCCCCATCGGCTCCACCAACTCCAATTCAAAGCCGTCGGAAGACGGCTTTCTTTTGGCCGCTCCTGCCCGTACGCGCTACTTTCTCCTCCTGGCCGCCATGCGTTCCGTTTGTCGGGCGATGGCTCGCTGAATGCGGTCGCCATCCTGGGTGAACAACTCCCCTTGCGGCGGGTCGCCGTGGATGACGAGGAGTCGGTCCATGGCTGCTGCATGGTTTTCCAGTGTACCGTCCGCCCGAATATGATGGGCCGTAACGCCCCGGGCCTCGAGAGCCTGCGCCACCAGCAGGGTTCGATGGCATTCCAGGGGCTCCTTCTCCGCACAGAGGAGCGCGACGCTCCGGCCGGCCGAGTCGTGAATGATCCGCTCCAGCGCACGTTGAAACACGGGAGTGGCCGCGACACGGTCGTAGCGGACGCGTCCGTTCTCGTAGCAGGCCGGATCATCCGGACGGCCGCCCAACTCGCGTCCGAGGAACACGTACTCGATACCGTGTGGAACGAGGCTGTTCGCCAACGAGTCGCGGTTGAACTGCGGATTGAAGCGGCTGTACGGTGCCGACCGTACATCGGCGAGCTCGTCGACGCCGTGACGCCGCAACAGGCCCACGAAGGAGTCGAGGGCATGGGTGGAATGGCCGATGGTGAAGACACTCATGGCAACGCCTGTTCTATTCATACCACTGCCTGCACGATGCTTGCCATGAAACGGGAATCGCGGGCACCCCTCGCCCAGCTTCCCCGTTTCGTGTATCGTGGCTCTCGGTCGACTGACCCAACCGAAAGACCACCAGGAGGAATCCCATGAGCAATAACCTTCGAGGCAAGTACGCCATCGCGGGAGTGGGGCACAGCAGGCTCGGCAAGGTGCCGGAGATGGGGCCCATCGGAATGTTCGCGGTGGCAGCGCAGAACGCCATTGCGGACGCGGGGCTGACCAAGGAGGACGTGGACGGGCTGATCACGCGGGGGCCGGACGACGTCTATTGCCACCATCAGCGGGTGGGGGCGGCGTTGGGGCTCAACGTGACCTACAGCACGTCGACGGACAACGGCGGCGCGAGTCAGGTGCTCGGAGTGGCGATGGCCTGCATGGCCATCGACGCGGGGCTGTGCAACACGGTCATCGTGGGGTTCGGGCGGGACACCTGGTCCCGGACGCACCGGGACGAGACGGCGCGCAAGCGCGTCAACATCGGCATCCAGAACCAGGGTGAGTTCGGGCCGGAGTTCGGCTGGTTCGGCGCTCCGTCCAACTACGCGGTATCCGCCAGGCGCCACATGAAGCTCTACGGCACCACCAAGGAGCAACTGGGCCACATCGCGGTGGCGTTCCGGGGCCATGCGAGCCGCAACCCCAACGCCTTCCTCCAGAAACCCCTGACCATCGAGGAGTACCTGAACGCGCGGATGATCGTCGATCCGCTGTGCCTCTACGACTGCAGCATCTACATCGACGGCGCCGCGGCGGTGGTGGTGACCTCGGCGGAACGCGCCAGGGACCTGAAGCAACCTCCCGCCCATGTCATGGGATTCGGCTTCGGCAACCGCCTCAGCGGCTGGTTCGAGGAGAGCAACATGCTCACAACCGGCGCCAAGGAGGCGGGCGAGGCTGCCTACCGCATGGCCGGCATCGGCCCCGGGGACGTGGACACCGCGCAGCTCTATGACTGCTTCACCCAGATGGTGCTGCTCCAGCTCGAGGACTACGGCTTCTGCAAGAAGGGCGAAGGCGGGCCCTTCGCCGGCTCCGGAGCCCTGTTGCTCGACGGCGCCATGCCCACCAACACCTCGGGCGGGCAGCTCTCGGAGGGGCATACCGAGGGCATGCTGCAGATCGTCGAAGGCGTCCGGCAGATCCGGCACGAGCACGGACCGGACCGCCAGGTCAAGGACGCCGAGGTGGCTCTGGTGAGCGGCCACGGCGGCAACACCGCCTGCCAGTCGGCAATGATCCTCGCAAGGGAAGCATCATGAGCGAGTACACCAAGCCGTTACCCTATCCCACGGTGGAGTCCGAGCCCTTCTGGGAGGGCTGCAAGCGCCACGAGCTGCTGTTGCCGCAATGCCGTCGATGCTCGGGGTACTGGTTCCCGCCGGGCCCGACCTGCCCCCATTGCTGGAGCAGCGAGTGGGACTGGCGGCAGGCCTCCGGCCGCGGCAGGATCCACTCGTTCGGCGTCTACAACCGGGTGTACCACCCGGGGTTCGAAAGCGAGATTCCCTACGTGTTCGCGGTCATTCAACTGGAGGAAGGGCCGCGGATGGTGAGCAACGTCGTGAACGAGTCGCCGGAGAAGCTTGAGTGCGACCAGTCGGTTGAGGTGGTGTTCGAGGACGTGACCGAGGACGTGACGCTATACAAGTTCACACCCGCCGGCTAGGGCCGAACCCGTCCCGCCCCCGCTTCCGGGGGGTTAGCGCGACGCTGCGGTGAGGGTCTTGATGAGATCGTCCGCCTGCTTGTTCTTGACCGTTCTTCGAAGCAGGATGTCCCGGGGAGAGACCTTGGGCTGCCCGTAATAGATCTCGTTGTCGCCCCGATTGATGACCACCACTCCGCCCTCGACG
>JAPOQB010000914.1 GCA_026710965.1 Deltaproteobacteria bacterium
GGCGCTGTTCGAGGGGCGGCAGCCGGCGGAGGCCACCGCCGGCCGTGATCTGAACCACATCGCGCTGCAGGTGGAGTCGGGCAGCTACGAGGAGGTCAAGTCCTCCCTCGAGGCTTCGGGCATCGCCGTGACCGGGCGGCGAGGGGACCCCCACTGCATCTACTTCCAGGATCCGGACGGTCACCAGCTTCAGATCCTGCCGTTGCGGGGATGAGGTGTTCGTGGTGACGGAATATTTGGAGCTGGATGATGCAGTACCGCGTGCTTGGCAAGACGGGGCTTCGGGTATCCGAGCTCGGATTCGGCTGCGGCAACGTCGGCGGCCTGATGGTGGGGGGTACCCATGAACAGCAGGTCAGCGCGGTCCGGCATGCCCTGGACCTGGGCATCAACTATTTCGACACGGCCAGGGCCTATGGCGAGGGCAAGTCGGAGACCCATCTCGGCCGCGTGCTGGAAGAAGTCGGGGAGGAGGTCGTCCTTTCCACCAAGATCCGTCTGGAAGCCGATGCGCTCCAGGACATTGCCGCGGCCACCGTATCCGAGGTGAACGAGGGGCTGGCGCGCCTGGGGCGGGAGTCGGTGGACCTGATCCAGCTCCACACCCGGCTGGCCAGCCGGCGGGAATCCGGGCGCTTCGCCATGACCCCGGACGAGGTGCTGGGGCCGGGCGGCGTCATCGAGTCCTTCAAGCGGCTGCGCGACCGGGGCCGCGTGGGTTTCTTCGGCTTCACCGGACTGGGTGAAGTCGAGGCCATCGAAGCGCTGGTGGACAGCGGCGAGTTCCACTCCTTTCAGGCCTACTACAACCTGCTCAATCCCAGCGCGGGCCAGGCCGTGCCGCACGGCTTCAGCGCCCTGGACTACGGGCGCGTCATCGACCGGGCCGCGGGCCAGGGCATGGGCGTTGTGGTCATCCGGGTGCTGGCCGCCGGGGTGCTCAGCCCGACGCCGGAGTCTGGCGGCGGCACCAGCCGCGAGCCGTTGTCCGCGGGGTCGGAATACGAGCACGACGTGGCCCGGGCCCACAAGCTGGCGTTCCTCAAGGACCACGGGCTGGAGTCGCTGCCCCAGGCCGCCATCCGCTTCGCCCTGATGAAGCCCGAGGTCGGCACGGTGCTGGTGGGGTTCTCCAACAACGGGCAGATCGACGAGGCCGCCGCCTGCTCGGGCGCGGGCCCCTTGCCGGAGTCGGCCATGGCGGCGCTGCGTGAGATGTGGGATGGGGATTTCGGCGGTACCTAACGGCCCTGGGCGATTTGCTGAACGTGCTCCCGCACCACTTCGGGGGGAGACAGCGCGATGAACCCTTTCGCTCCCAGGAAGATCAACAGGAGATCGTCGACGTGCCCCAGGGCCGGCAGCAGGTCGGGCAAGAGGTCTGCCGGCAGGACCAGGTAGGCGAATACGCCGAACGCCAGCAGCTTGGGTTTGATGCCGACCCGGGGGTCCTTGAACAGGCGCCAGAACAACCGGCCGAAGCTGGGCAGGTGCTGCACCAGCCCCAACAGCCGCCGGGGCCCCAGGCGCAGGAGGTAGAAGAGGGAGCCGAACCGGATCATGGGGCCTCCGGCGCGCGGGCCTTCGCCGCGGCCGGCCGGTCGGAGTCGTGCCGGAAGAGGGTGCCGCGGTCGCCCGCCAGGAGCGCGGTCCCTTCCCTTACGGCTACCGCCGTCAACCTCTCGGTCGTGCCCAACCGGGTCCTTTGCCAGCGGACTCCGTTCCAGCCGAAGACGGCGCCGGCCTCACCCACGGCCCAGCAGTCGGTGCGGGAGGCGCACGCGATGGCTCTCAAGCGGAAGAGGGAGCCGTCCACGTCGACCCTCTTCCAGGCAACGCCGTCAAACTCGAACAGGGCGCCGTGGTCCCCCACGGCCCAGCCCCAGTCGTCGTCCATGACCGCCAGGTCGTACATGCGCGGGACGTCGTCCATGTCGACCTTGCGCCAGTCCCTGCCGTCCCAGCGGGCAAAGAAGCCTTCTCCCACCATCCAGCCGGTGTGTCGGGACGAGAATTGCATGGCGTAGATGCGTTCCTTGTCCACCGGACTCCTGGCGTTCCGCCACTTCTTGCCGTCCCACCCGATGAGGCGTCCGTCCCGGGTGCCCGCGAAGCAACGGTCCGGCGCCGCGCAGCCGGCGCCCCACAACCGTCCCTCCGACGGCTTGCGCCGGGACAGCGGGTTGTCCACCCGGGTCCATCCCTTGCCGTCGTAGTGCAGCGACAGGGCGTTGTCGCCGAAGACCCAGACGTCGTCGGCGGCGTTCACCACGAATGTCCGCGGGTCCACCTTGGCCGGGTGGTCCACCGAGTTGAGCCCCGTGCCGTCCCAGCGGAGCAGGCGCCCGTCACTGGTTCCGAGGTAGGCGTGCTCCCGGTCGAGGAGGGCGAGGGTGTTGACGTCCGGGGGCCGCGTTTCCCTTTTGTCGGGAGCACTCCAGGAGACCCTCTCCCAGGCGGCGCCCGATGCCGCCGTGGCGAGACCCGCGGCGAGCAGCACGGTGGCGCCGTATGTCAGGGGGCCTCCCGCCATGTCCTTCAACCGGCGCCGTCCGAGGCGGCGCCCCAGATGTCGAGCAGCTCCCGGGAGTCGACCACGTCCGCGAAACGTTCCATTCGTTTGAGCGCCTCCCGATGAGCGTTTTCGCGGTTGGTGCCGACGCAGTCCCGGACCACGACCATGGAATAGCCCCGGTAGGTTCCGTCCCGGACGCTGCCCTCGACGCCGGCGTCCGTGCGGCACCCGACGATGACCACGGTGTCGCGGTTCCAGTTGCCCAGCA
>JAPOQB010000492.1 GCA_026710965.1 Deltaproteobacteria bacterium
AGCCCGAGCAGCACGAAGGACAGCAGCAGCGCGGGCGAGAGGATGCCGGCCAGGGAGTCGATCTGGGCCAGTTGGGTTCCGGCGTTGACGAAGACGATGGTGCCCGGGAACATCCCCAGTTGGCTCACGAAGAAGAACTGCACCGTGCGGATGGGCGTGAGCCCCATGACCAGATTGATGACGAAGAAGGGGATCACCGGAATCAGCCGCATGGTGAAGAGGTAGAACATGCCCTCGTTGGCGATGCCGTTGTTGATGGTCTCCAGCTTGTCTCCGAACTTTCCCTGAATGCTGTCCCGTAGAAGGAAGCGCGCCACCAGGAACGCCAGGGTGGCGCCGATGGTGCTGCAGAAGGACACGATGATGGTGCCCGTGACCACTCCGAAGAGCGCGCCGCCCAGAAGGGTCATGATCGCGGCGCCCGGCAGCGACAGCGCCGTCACCGCGATGTAGATGGCGGAGTAGGCTGCGATGGTGATGGACGGGTTCTGCTGGTAGTAGCTCTGGTAGGCGTCGCGCTGGGCCTTGATGAACTCCAGGTTGAAGTACCTTCCGAGGTCGAATATGAAAAAGCAGGCGATGAGCGCCGCCACCAGCACCACCAGCGCTATCTTGACGATCCGTTGGTTCATGAAAGAGGTCTCCTCGGAGTACCGGCGCCGTTACCGGCCGGCGTTCAGGCTCCAGTCGTAGTGGAAGTCGAGCTTGCCGCCGTAGCCTTCCAGCCGTTTCCGCAGCGCCGGTTTCGCGTGCTGCTTCAGATGCTGCACGACGCCATCCCTGTTGCCGCCGAAGTCGGTCTGGAACCAGTCATAAATGCTCGACACCCGCAGCCGTCCGTCCGCGAAGGCGGCTCCTCTGGGGTGGTTGACGTGTTCGCGGGCGCCGCCGTCCAGGAGGCGCTCCAGGTTTCCGGAAGTAAAGGGCTCGGGTTGCAGGTTCGGGCAGCCGATGCTGGCGCAGTTCACCGCATAGTGCACCCGGTTGTCCCGCCAGATGGGCCGCAGGATGCGATGCTCGATATCGTCCAGCGACAACTCCTCTCCCTCCACCGTGGCCAGCTTGGCCTTCCAGGGGCCACCGCCGAAAAGTCCGCCGAACAGGCCGGACGACAGGCGGATGTCCTTGATGGATTTCACCGGGAAATGCTCCGCTACGACCCGTATGGTCAGAGCGTTGTAGAGATTGATCCAATAGGCCTGTTGCGCGTCCTGGCCGTGGGTGGATATGGGCAGCTTCTCCAGGCGCGCGATGTAGCCGTCCAGGGCGGACTTGCCCGTCTTGGCGATGTCGCCGTAGCGGACCCGGTTCACCCCTGATGGGTGGGTCGTCACCAGGTACCGTTTCAGAAACGCCCCCCAATCCGAATGGTCGATGGCGCGGGTGTCGGCGGGATCGTGCTTCTGCCACCGCGGCCAGAGGTCCGCCGCGGGCGCGGCCAGTGCCTGGCTGCCCACGAGGCAGCATGCCAGCGCGATGGCCGGCGCAAGTTTCCAAGAGTTTCGCATGGAATCGTCTTCCGGAACTGTCAGCGGCCTGGCCGTGCGGCAGGGGCCGATTTCAAGGGCGCGATCATTTATAGTTGATTTGGTGACGCAGGTAAATTCCCTCAAGCCCGCCTTGGCCGTCATGGCGCGGGCGCCCGCGCCTGGAAGGGTCAAGACCCGACTGTGCCCGCCCCTCGGTCCGGAGCAGGCGGCCGAGTTCTACGAATGCGTGCTGCGGGACGTGCTGTCCGACCTGGCGCCTTCGGAACGGTGGGATACCTGGGTGGCGTACGCCGAGCGCAGCCGCGACTACTTCCAGCGGCTTTCGGAACAGGGCATCGCGCTGCTGCCGCAGCGGGGCGCCTCGCTGGGCGCGCGCATGCACGCGGTGTTCGTGGATCTTTGCCACGCGGGTTACCGGCAGGTGGTCCTGGTCGGCAGCGACATTCCTACCCTCAGGGCAGCTTCGATCAGGAAGGCGTGTGAAGTATTGCAAACGGGCCGGAGCGACATAGTCCTGGGGCCGGCGGACGACGGCGGCTACTACCTGGTCGGCCTCAACCAGCCCGAAGAGAGTCTCTTCAGCGGCATCGTCTGGAGCACCGCGTCGGTGTTGGAGGACACTCTGGCCCGGGCGCGGCAACTGGAGCTCCGGGTCCGCATGGTGGCCGGCACCTACGACGTCGACGTGGCGGAGGACCTGGACAC
>JAPOQB010000392.1 GCA_026710965.1 Deltaproteobacteria bacterium
GAGGTCGTCCTCCTGCCCGGTGAAGCTCGTGTCCATGTGGCCGTTGATCATCAACGACACCCCTCCGCCGGTGCCTTGGAGCACGCCCACGGCGTTCACGCGGTTGGGGTCGATCTCCTGGCGGATGGGCTTGAGCCCGTTCCGCCCGTACCAGTCGAGGATGAACTCGCCGATCTCCCTCTCGGACCCGGTGGGGCTCAGGATGTCCACCAGGTCCCGGGTGAGCTCGGCCAGCTCCTGGCCGTCGATGTGCTGGAGAATCTGTTGCTTGGTGCTGTCGTCCATGGTGTGTGGTTCAGCTCTTCCGCTGCTTGTCGATCTTCATGATCGGCATGACGCCGGCGACGTCGACCTTGTAGAGGTCCTGGAGCAGCCGGTGCGTTTCCTCCGCCTGCTTGGCGATGGACTCGATCTCGTCCTCGCTCAAATTGAACCCGTATTCCTTGTCGATCTCTCGAATCCGATCCTTCACGGCGGCTCCTCCGATCTGCGAACGTCGTCCCAAGGCGATTGCCCTGCCCCTGGAACCGCTCGTAACACGCGGGACCTACAGATTCAACAACTGCTCGGCGTTCTCACCCAGGATCCTGGCCTTCTGGTTGTCGGTGATGTCGGTTCTTCCCTTGCGTTCCGGTGTAACGTGCATTACATTGTCATGCACGAAAAAGGAGAGCCGACTATGCCTACCAACCGACTTGTCCAAGCCCGTATCGACGGTGCGGTGAAAGAAGAGGCAGCCGCAGTGCTAGCTGCTATGGGGCTCACGGTGTCCGACGCCGTCCGGCTTCTCCTGACCAAGATTGCGCAGGAGAAAGCATTGCCGTTCGAGCCGCTGATTCCCAACCCCGTCACGATCCAGGCCATGAAGGAGGCCCGCAAGGGCGGTCTGCCTCGGTTCGACAGCGTAAAGGCCCTCATGGACGATCTGCATGAGGACGATTGAGCGGACCGGCCAGTTCAAACGCGACTACAAACGCACGGCGAGGGGCCGCTACCGGGCCACACTCGACGCCGATCTGGTGCCAGTCCTGGTCGCTCTCGCCAATGACCATCTGCTGGAACCTCGACACCGCGACCATGCACTAACCGGTGAATGGAAGGACTACCGCGATTGCCATGTGAAGCCCGACTCCGACACTTTGCGCCTCGTTCGCCTAGGATCGCATTCGGAACTCGGCCTTTGACTAACTGATGGAGGAGAACGAGGGTGCGGTGGCCGTAGTTGCAGATTTCGTGGAGGTCCTCGGCACGGCCTTACCCCCGAGCGCACGTGTTGACTAAGGAAGCGGACCAACCCGGGAGGTCCAGCGGCCTTGGTCCGGCCCGTGGCGAGCTTCACGGCTCCACGACCGACGCTCTCCTTGACAGCCCGGGAGCCGGGGCCCACAATGAATGCACCGTGACCCCACCCGGCTGCGACCCGAGCCGTCTCGGTCGAGCCGGGCGATCGAACCTTGAACCTTGAGCCATGATCGAAATGCTGGTGACCTATCCGGGTCTCGTCTTTATCGGACTGTCGCTGTTGGTGGTTCTCGATACGGTGAGCGGGAACATGCCTCCGGCGGCGCTGGTTCCCTTTGCCCTGGGTACGGTGCTGGCGGTGATACTGCTTTGATCCCCTTGCCTACCATGATCCCCTTGCCGCGGAACGATCCGGACCCGGACCCGGTCACGCCGGCTGGCATGCGCGGCGAGGCCCGGGAACCGAAGGCGTGGCCGGCCGCGACGGCGGTGTTTCTCACAGCATTGCTGGTGTGCGGAACCGGCTTTGCGCAGGAGCCGTCCACGGCCGAGGACGCCCAGGTGTCACCCTTGCTGCGCCAGGGGACGATCGTTGAAGAGGAGCTGTCGGCACCGGGGCGGGCGCCCGCGGCGGCGGTCCGGGAAACGGCGCCTGTTGCGAACCCGGCGCCCGCGCCGCCGCCCGAGCCTCCCGCCAACGCAACGCCTTCACCCACCGGCCCGCGGGTCCTCGTCGACCGCGCGGCTTCCGACAAACCCGACGGCTCGTACGAACTACCGCCGCTTTCCACGGTTTCCGGTGCGGGGTTGCCGAGGCGAAGCGCGTCCATGAAGCTGGTGCAGCAGGGCCGGGTGCTTCTGAGGAATGAACGGTACAAGGCTGCACTGGGCACGTTCGAGCAGGCCGTCGGCATCGACGCGACCAATCCCTACAGCCACTACTTCATCGCCCGGACCCACTACCTGTTGGGCAACTACCGTGAATCCCTGAGCTTCCTCGAAGTGTCGGAGCTGAAGCTCGGGGCCGATGCCCGTTGGCTCGCGGAGGTCCACGTCTTGCGAGGACGGAACGCCACCGCCAGCGGATTTCACGGACGAGCCGACAAGGCCTATGTCCGGGCGCTCACCCTCGATCCCGATCACGAATTCGCGCTAGCACGACTCACCACCATCGAGCCCCTCGCCGGCGCCCGTCCGGACCGGTGAGGACCGCGGGCGCACGGTTGGCGTGGGTCGCCTGCCCGGCGCTGTTACGGCGTGCCGTCAGAGGCGGCCGGGAGCTTGTAGCTGAGGGTCAGACGAACGGTCAAGGGTTCCGGGTCGGCCTTGGCGGGGACGGGGCCGAACGGTGCCGACTCCCTGACGTTCCGGAGCGCTTCCACGTCGAGCACGATGAAGCCGGACGACTTCAGCAACTTGAGGTCTTCGATGTCGCCGTTCTCCCGGACGGCGAAGACCAGGTCGACGGTTCCCTCCTGACCCGTTCGGCGGGCGTATTCGGGATACCGGGAATTACCGCCTATCTTCCTTGTTACAGACTCGACGTAGGCAACTTGGCCGGGACTGTCCAC
>JAPOQB010000363.1 GCA_026710965.1 Deltaproteobacteria bacterium
CTGCAAGGCCTTCAATGCCGCCACGCAGGCGGAACAAGGCATGATCATCCCCGTCATCATTACGGTCTACGCCGATCGCACCTTCAGCTTCATCACCAAGACTCCTCCGGCGGCGGTGTTGCTGAAGAAGGCGGCCGGGCTCGAGAAAGGCGCCAGTGAGCCTGGCAAGGAGACCAAGGGCGAGGTGACAAGGGCGCAGGTTCAGGAGATCGCCCAGATCAAGATGACCGACTTGACCAGCGCCAGCATCGAGGCCGCGGTCAAGACCGTCGAAGGCACTGCTCGGAGTCTCGGACTCAAGGTTGTCTGATCGGGCCGGGGGCTGCAATGAGAGCGAAAGGCAAGAAGTACCAGGGCGTCGCCGAAAAGCTGGACCGGACCCGGAAGTATCCGCTGGACGAGGGGATACGGATCGTCAAGGAAACGGCAACGGCGAAGTTCGATGAGACCGTCGAATTGTCCGTGCGCCTCGGGGTCGACCCGCGTCGGGCCGACCAGAACATTCGTGGCGCGGTGGGGCTGCCCCACGGACTCGGCAAAACCGTCAGGGTCCTTGCCTTCGCCAAGGGCGAGAAGGAAAAGGAGGCCGAGGAGGCAGGGGCGGAGTTCGTCGGCAACGACGAGTTGATCAAGAAGATTACCGAGGGCTGGCTCGATTTCGACAAGGTGGTGGCCACGCCCGACATGATGGGGGCGGTGGGCCGCATCGGCAAGATCCTCGGCCCCCGCGGCTTGATGCCGAATCCCCGTTCCGGCACCGTCGCCGCGGAAATCGGCAAGGCGGTGAAGGAGATCAAGGAGGGCCGCCTGGAGTACCGGGTGGACAAGGCCGGCATCGTTCATCTGCCCATCGGCAAGGTCTCCTTCGAGCCCGACGCGCTGCTGGACAACGCGAAAGCGGTGGTCGGCGCCTTGTTGCGGGCCAAGCCCGCCGCCGCCAAGGGCACCTACATCAGGAGCGTGGCCGTGGCGGCTACCATGGGGCCGGGGATCAGGATCGATCCCGCCGAGGTCCGGGTGATGGCGGTTTGAGCCATCCCCGGCGTTGATTGGAGAGCAAGCGTGGACCGTCAGGAAAAAACGACAGTCGTCGGTGAGTTCCAGGACAAGTTCAGGACCGCCACCATGGCGGTGGTGACCGATTATCGAGGGCTGTCCGTCGGCAAAATGACACAGCTTCGTTGTGACGTTCGTGAGGCGGCCGGCGAGTACAAGATCGCCAAGAACAACCTGGTCCGGCTGGCAATACGGGAGACGTCCTATGAGCCGCTCGAAGACTTCCTGACCGGGCCCAACGGGTGGGTGTTCGCCTACGACGACCCGGTGAGTCTTTCGAAGGCCCTGGTCAAGTTCGCGGACGCGAACGCGGAGCTGACCATCAAGGGGGCGGTGCTGGATGGCGCGTTGCTCGAACCGGTCCAGGTCAAGGGTCTGGCCAGCTTGCCGAGCCTGCCGGAGTTGCAGGCGCAGGTGCTTTCGCTGATGCAGGCGCCGGCCACCCGTCTGCTGCAGACCATCCAGGAGCCTGGAGGTCAGCTGGTGCGTTTGCTGGAGGCCTGCAGGGCAAGCAGGGAGTAGGGGCGGGCTTCGGACCCGCACGCGTCGTCCGGGTTTCGGGACGGTGTTTCTTATCAGTCGAATTTGCAGTTGAAGGGGGAGTCCACCAATGGAAGTGAATCGGGAGCAAGTCAAGGATTTCATCAAGAACATGTCTCTTTTGGAGGCGGCGAGTCTGGTGAAGGAGTTGGAAGAAGAGCTCGGGGTGAGCGCCGCGGCACCGGTGGCCGTGGCGGCGGCGCCGGCGGCGGCCGCGGCGGTCGAAGAGAAGACCGAGTTTGACGCGGTGCTGACCGGATCCGGAGAGAAGAAGATCCAGGTGATCAAGGTGGTCCGGGAGATCACGGGTCTCGGCCTGAAGGAGGCCAAGGATCTCGTGGACGGGGCTCCGAAGAACGTCAAGGAGGGTGTCTCGAAGGAAGAAGCCGAGGAGGTCAAGACCAAGATCGAGGAGGTCGGCGGGAGCGTCGAGGTTAAGTAGGGGCGACCACTGGTCGCACCAGGGCAACTACGTTCGCCCCAGGGCGACGAGCCGTCGCCTCCGAGGGTCGAATATCGGGGACGGCCCGGCGACCAGCGCCGGGCGTCGTGGGTCAGGGTCGAGTGAAAGGGGAGCTCATGCCGGTCCAGGTGGCCAATAATGTGAGACTGCGCCGTGATTTCGGGCGGATCAAGAAGATCATCGATCTGCCCTATCTCATCGAGATTCAGAAAAACTCCTACGACCTTTTTCTGCAGCGGGAGGTTCCCGAAGACCAGCGGCAGGACATCGGCTTGCAGGCGGTGTTCAAGTCCGTGTTCCCGATCAAGGACTTCAACGACACGGCCTCGCTCGAGTACGTCAGCTATTCCCTGGGTGAGCCCAAGTACGACGTCGACGAGTGCCACGAGCGGGGAATGAACTTCGCCGCACCGCTCAAGGTGACGGTGCAACTCGTGCTCTGGGACGTCGACGCCCAGACCGGTTCCCGCAGCATCCGCAACGTCAAGGAGCAGGAAGTCTATTTTGGCGAGGTGCCGTTGATGACCCGGAACGGCACGTTCATGATCAACGGCACCGAGCGGGTCATCGTGAGTCAGCTCCACCGCTCGCCGGGTGTGTTCTTCGAGCATGACAAGGGCAAGACCCACGCCAGCGGGAAATTCCTGTACTCGGCCCGGGTCATCCCCTATCGCGGCTCCTGGCTCGACTTCGAGTTCGATCCCAGGGACATTCTGTTCGTCCGCATCGATCGCCGGCGTAAGTTCCACGTCACCGTTCTGCTTCGCGCCCTGGGGATGCAGCCCGAGGAGTTGCTGAACTACTTCTACAAGACCGACACGGTCGTGTGCGGCGGGGATCGGCCGATGCTCGAGGTCAAGCCGCGCCAGTTGATGGGCCTGAAAGCCACCTGCGACGTGAGGGATCCCGAGAGCAACAATCTCATCGTCCGGGAAGGCCGCCGCTTCACCCGCTCGGTGATGCGCCAGATGGACAACGCCGGGATCAAGCAGATCCCCATCACCTGGGAGGACATCCTGGGCCGGGTGGCGGCTCACGATATAGTCGATCCCGAGTCGAGCCAGGTCATTCTCGACTGCAACGACACTATCACCGAGGAGACGCTGGATCACATCCGTGACAGTCGGGTCGATCAGTTGGAACTGTTCTTTCTCGACGACGCCGAGACCGGGCCCTATCTCCGCAATACGCTCCTGCAGGACAAGATGCAGTCCTGCGACGATGCCCTGCTGGAGATCTACCGGCGCCTGCGGCCGGGGGATCCGCCCACCATGGAGACGGCCACCACCTTCTTCAACAACCTCTTCTTCAGTCCGGACCGCTACGATCTGTCGCGGGTGGGACGGCTGAAGCTCAATCACCGGCTCAAGCTGGATGTGCCCCTGGAGCACGGGGCTCTCCGGAAGGAAGACATCCTCGAGGTCGTGCGCTACCTCATCGTCTTGAGGAACGGCAACGGGTCCGTGGATGACATCGACCATCTCGGCAATCGTCGCGTAAGGCCGGTGGGCGAGTTGGTGGAGAACCATTTCCGTGTCGGTCTCGTGCGCATGGAGCGGGCCATCAAGGAGAAGATGAGCCTTCAGGACATCGACACGCTGATGCCGCAGGAACTCATCAACCACAAACCGGTTTCGGCGGCCTTGAAGGAGTTCTTCGGTTCGAGCCAGTTGTCCCAGTTCCTGGATCAGACCAATCCGTTGTCCGAGATCACCCACAAGCGACGGCTGTCCGCGCTCGGTCCAGGCGGTTTGACGCGGGAAAGGGCGGGGTTCGAGGTCCGTGACGTCCATCCGACACACTACGGCCGGGTCTGCCCCATCGAGACCCCGGAGGGGCCCAATATCGGGCTCATCGCCTCGTTGTCCACCTATGCCCGGGTCAATGAGTTCGGCTTCATCGAGACCCCCTACCGGGAAGTCCTGGACGGCAAGGTCACGGACCGCATCCGGTATCTGTCGGCGCTCGAGGAGGAGGACCACGTCATCGCCCAGGCCAACGCCTCCCTCGACCCCGAGGGCGGGTTCACGCAGGACCTGATATCGGCTCGCAAGGCCGGTGAGTTCGTCATGGCCCACCCGGCTGAAGTGAACTTCATGGACGTGTCGCCCAATCAATTGGTGAGCGTCGCGGCCTCGCTGATTCCGTTTCTCGAGAACGATGACGCGAACCGGGCGTTGATGGGTTCCAACATGCAGCGTCAGGCGGTGCCGCTGCTCCGCACGGAGGCGCCGTTGGTGGGCACGGGGATGGAGCAGGTGGTTGCCCGCGACTCCGGCGCCACGGTGGTGGCCGCACGTAGCGGCACGGTCGAAAGCGTCGACTCCACCCGCATCGTCATCAAGGCGGACGAGCCCTCCGGCGCGTACGCGGACACCGGCGTGGATATCTACAGCCTGGTGAAGTACCAGCGCTCGAACCAGAACACCTGCATCAACCAGCGGCCCATTGCCCGCGTCGGCGACTACGTGAGCGAAGGGGACGTCGTGGCCGACGGTCCCTCCACCGAGATCGGGGAACTCGCGCTGGGGCGGAATCTGCTCGTGGCGCTCATGCCCTGGGGCGGTTACAACTTCGAGGACTCGATCCTGATCAGCGAGCGCGTGGTCAAGGAGGACATCTATACCTCGGTCCACATCGAGGAGTTCGAATGCGTGTCCCGGGACACCAAGCTGGGACCCGAAGAGATTACCCGGGACATTCCCAATGCCGGCGACGAGGCGCTGAAGGACCTGGATGAGAGCGGCGTGATTCGTATCGGCGCGGAGGTGAAGCCCGGCGACGTGCTGGTAGGCAAGATCACTCCCAAGGGGGAGACGCAGCTTTCTCCGGAAGAGAAGTTGCTGCGCGCGATCTTCGGTGAAAAAGCCGGAGAGGTGCGGGATTCATCCTTGAAAGTCCCGCCCGGCGTCGAAGGCACTGTCATCAGTGTCAGGATCTTTTCCCGCAAGGGCATGAACAAGGATGAGCGGACCATGCTCATCGAGAACCAGGAAGTGGCGCGCCTCAACAAGGATCAGCACGACCAGATCCGCATCATTCAGGATGGCGCCATCAAACGGCTGAAAGAGCTGCTGGTAGGCCGTCAGGCGGGTTCGCGGCTTACCGACGAAAACCGCAAGGTCCTGATAGCCAAGGGCGACGTGTTGACCGAAGAGCTGCTGGACGGCATCCCCCTTTCCTTCCTCGCGGATCTCAAGCTGGAGGACCCGGAACTGGAGAGCGAGGCGGCTCGGGTGGTTGCCAGCACCATGGCGCAGGTTGAGTCCCTGAAGGTGCGCTTTCAGGACAAGATCAGCCGGTTGACCAGCGGCGACGAACTGCCTCCCGGCATGATCAAGATGGTCAAGGTGCTGGTGGCGATCAAGCGCAAGCTCCAGGTGGGTGACAAGATGGCCGGGCGCCACGGCAACAAGGGCGTCATCTCGTGCATCCTGCCGGAAGAGGACATGCCCTATCTGGAGGATGGCACTCCGGTCGACATGGTGTTGAATCCCCTGGGCGTTCCCTCGCGGATGAACGTCGGGCAGATCCTGGAAGCCCACCTGGGTTGGGCCGCGCGCAGCCTGGGCCAGCAGATCCAGGTGTTGCTCGACCAGGATTCGTCCGAGGTCACGGCCCGGTTGAAGGATTATCTGGGCGAGGGAGAGTCGAACAAGGTCGGCCTCGACGGTTTGCCCCCGGCGGACGTGCGCCGGTTGGCGGAGAAGTACCGCGAAGGCGTTCACCTGGCCTCGCCGGTGTTCGACGGCGCCCGGGAAGACGAGATCTTCAATCTGCTCAAGAAGGCGGACCTGCCGGTCACGGGACAGGTCACGTTGTATGACGGCCGTAACGGCGAGCCCTTCGATGAGAAGGTCACCGTCGGCGTCATGTACATGATGAAGCTGCACCATCTGGTGGACGACAAGATCCACGCGCGTTCCACCGGTCCTTACTCGCTGGTGACCCAGCAGCCGCTGGGCGGCAAGGCGCAGTTCGGCGGCCAACGGCTGGGAGAGATGGAGGTTTGGGCGCTCGAAGCGTACGGCGCGGCCTATACGCTGCAGGAAATGTTGACGGTCAAGTCGGACGACGTGGCGGGCCGGACCCGCATGTACGAAGGCATTTTCAAGGGCGATCATTTTCTCGAGCCGGGATTGCCGGAGTCCTTCAACGTCATGGTCAAGGAATTGCAGAGCTTGTGCCTCGACCTGGAGTTGGTGGAATAAGGAGGCCCCACATGGAAGAAGTATACAGTCTGTTCGAGAAACCGAAGAATCCGCTCAACTTTCAGGGTATCAAGATCGCCCTGGCCTCGCCGGACAAGATCCGGTCGTGGTCCCATGGCGAGGTGCGCAAGTCGGAGACCATCAACTACAGGACCTTCAAGCCGGAGCGGGACGGCCTGTTCTGCGCCAAGATTTTCGGTCCCACCAAGGACTACGAGTGCAACTGCGGCAAGTACAAGAGGATGCGCCATCGCGGCGTCGTATGTGAGAAGTGCGGCGTCGAGGTCATCCAGTCGAAAGTTCGCCGGGAACGGATGGGCCACATCGAGCTGGCCACGCCAGTGGCGCACATCTGGTTCCTGAAGAGCCTCCCGAGCCGGATCGGCGCCCTCCTGGACCTTTCGCTGAAGGACCTGGAGAAGGTGCTCTATTTCGAGTCCTATGTCGTGCTGGATCCCGGCTCCACCAAGCTTCAGTACAAGGAGCTGCTCACCGAAGCCCGCTATCGCAAGGCGTTGGAGGAGTACGGCCCCGACTTCACGGCACAGATGGGGGCCGAAGCCATCCGCGAGCTCCTCGGCCACCTCGAGGTCGACAAGCTGTCCGGGGAGCTTCGGACCGAGCTGCGCGAGGCCAATTCGGAGGTCAAGCGGAAGAAGCTCGCCAAGCGCCTCAAGGTCCTCAACGCGTTCCGTAGCTCGAAGAACCGGCCGGAGTGGATGATTCTGGAAGTGATTCCCATCATACCGCCGGACCTGCGGCCCCTCGTTCCGCTGGACGGCGGCCGCTTCGCCACCTCCGACCTGAACGATCTCTACCGCAGGGTGATCAACCGGAACAACCGGCTCAAGCGGCTGATGGAACTGAACGCGCCCGATATCATCATCCGCAACGAGAAGCGCATGTTGCAGGAGGCGGCGGACGCGCTGTTCGACAACGGCCGGCGCGGGCGGGCCATCACCGGTCCCAACCGGCGCCCGCTCAAGTCGCTCAGCGACATGCTCAAGGGGAAGACCGGCCGGTTCCGCCAGAATCTGCTGGGCAAGCGCGTGGACTACTCGGGCCGTTCCGTCATCGTCGTAGGCCCCGAGCTGCGGCTCCACCAGTGCGGATTGCCGAAGAAGATGGCCCTGGAGCTGTTCAAGCCCTTCATTTACAACAAGCTGGAGGAACGGGGTTACGTCACCACCATCAAGAGTGCCAAGAAGGCGGTGGAGAAGGAGCGTCCGGAGGTTTGGGACATCCTCGACGACGTGATCAAGGAGCACCCGGTGCTGCTCAACCGGGCGCCGACGCTGCACCGGCTGGGGATCCAGGCGTTCGAGCCGGTGTTGATCGAAGGCAAGGCGATTCAGTTGCACCCGCTGGTATGCGCCGCCTACAACGCGGACTTCGACGGCGATCAGATGGCCGTGCATGTGCCCTTGTCGGTGGAAGCGCAGGTGGAAGCGCGTGCGTTGATGATGTCCACCAACAATATCCTCTCCCCGGCCAACGGCAAGCCGATCATCGTGCCTTCGCAGGACATCGTCCTGGGCCTCTACTACCTCACGCGCGAACGTCCCAACGTGAAGGGCGCCGGCAAGGTCCTCGCCAGCCCGGCCGAGGTCCGCATCGCCTACGACCAGGGCGAGATCGCCCTTCAGGCCCGCATCCGGGTCCGGGTGGACGGTGAGATGTATGACTCCACCGTGGGGCGGGTGCTGCTGTATGAGATCGTTCCGCCCCAGATCCCGTTCCGTGACGTGAATCACCTCATGAAAAAGAGGGAGCTGGGGAATCTCATCGATCTCAGCTACCGGCTCGCGGGCAACAAGGCCACGGTCATTTTCGCGGACAAGCTGAAGGATACCGGTTACAGCTATGCCACCAAGGCGGGAGCGTCCATCGCGCTCAAGGACATGGTGATACCGGCCAGCAAGCCGCGTTTGTTGAAGCAGGCTTACGAGAGCGTTCAGGAAATCGACGAGCAGTACAACAACGGTCTGATTACGGACGGGGAGCGGTACAACAAGGTCGTGGATATCTGGGCCGAGGTTACCGACCGCATCTCCGACGAGATGTTGCGGGACCTGGGGACGGAGACCGTTACGGATGAGCAGGGCTATACCCTGCGGGTGCCCAACTTCAATCCGATCTTCATGATGGCCGACTCCGGCGCCCGCGGCAGCGCGCAACAGATACGGCAGCTCGCCGGCATGCGTGGTTTGATGGCCAAACCGTCGGGCGAGATCATCGAGACGCCCATCACCGCCAACTTCCGGGAGGGGCTGACGGTCCTCCAGTACTTCATTTCGACCCACGGCGCCCGCAAGGGCCTTGCGGACACCGCGCTCAAGACCGCCAACTCCGGCTACCTCACCCGGCGTCTCGTGGACGTGGCCCAGGACGCCATCATCACCCAGGCGGATTGCGGAACCCTGGACGGCATCGAGATGGCGCCCCTGATGGAGGGGGGCGAGATCATCGAGCCCCTCGGAGACCGTGTGTTGGGCAGGGTGGCGCTGGAAGATATCAAGGACCCGTTCAGCGGCGATGTCATCGTCCAGGCGAACCGGGAGATCGACGAGGGACTGGTACAGCGGATCGAGGACGCGGGCCTCGAGCGCATCTGGATTCGCTCGGTGCTCACCTGCCAGTCGAAGAAGGGCGTGTGCGTCATGTGCTACGGCCGGGACCTGGCCCGGGGCGAGATGGTGAACTCGGGAGAGGCCATCGGCGTCATCGCCGCGCAATCCATCGGCGAGCCCGGGACCCAGCTCACCATGCGCACCTTCCACATCGGCGGGACCGCAAGCCGGCGCGCCGAGCAGACCACCCTGGAGCCCCGCACGGACGGTTACCTGAAGCTCATCAACGTCAGCACCGTCACCAACCGGGAAGGCGAGCTGGTGGTGATGAACCGCAACGGCGAGTTGGCCGTGGTGGATTATCCGGAAGGCTCCGACAGGTCGCGGGAAAGGGAGCGGGAGCGGTATCCGCTGGTCTACGGCGCCAAGCTCAAGAAGCAGGACGGGTTCGCGGTCAAGGCCGGAGAGCTGCTGGCCGAGTGGGACCCGTACACGATCCCCATCATCACCGAGCTCGGCGGCAGCGTGAAGTTCGGCGACATCCTGGAGGGGACAACCATGGAAGAGAAGGTGGATGAGCGCACCGGCCTCTCCACCAAGGTCATCATCGACTTCAAGGACATCGACAAGCGGCCGCGGCTGTCCATCAAGGACGACAGCGGCAAGACCGCGAGGCTCGCCAGCAACAACGAGGCGCGTTACATGCTGCCCGTGGGCGCCCACATCAACGTGACCGAGCACCAGGAGGTATCGCCCGGCGACGTATTGGCGAAGATTCCCCGGGAAACCACCAAGACCAAGGACATCACCGGCGGGCTGCCTCGCGTGGCCGAGCTGTTCGAGGCGCGGAAACCCAAGGAGTTCGCCGTCATAAGCGAGATCGACGGCGTGGTCTCGTTCGGCCGTGACACGAAGGGCAAGCGCAAGGTGATGGTGACGCCCGATGTCGGGGAGCCGCGGGAATATCTGATCTCCAAGGGCAAGCACATCAGCGTTCACGAGGGCGACCGGGTGCGGGCCGGTGAGTCGTTGATGCAGGGCTCGTCGAATCCCCACGACATCCTCGGCATCCTCGGCGAGAAGGCGTTGGCCAAGTACCTGGTGGACGAGATTCAGGAGATCTACCGCCTGCAGGGCGTGCGCATCAACGACAAGCACATCGAGGTGATAGTCAAGCAGATGTTGAGGCGCGTGCGCATCAAGGAGAGCGGCGACAGCGATTTCCTGATGGGAGATCAGGTCGAGAAGTGGCACTTCGAGGAGGAGAATCAGCGGGTTCTGGCCGAGGAGGGCCAGCCGGCGGTGGCGGAGCCGCTACTGCTTGGAATTACCAAGGCGTCCCTGTCGACCGGGAGCTTCATCTCCGCGGCGTCGTTCCAGGAAACCACCAAGGTCCTGACCGAGGCGGCCATCAACGGCAGGCTCGACCCGCTCAGCGGACTGAAGGAAAACGTCATCATGGGCAAGCTCATCCCGGCGGGTACGGGGCTGCCCGAGTACAATGTCCTTGACGTCGAGTGCGACGAGCAATTGGGCGAGATCGACGTCTCCGAGGTGGAAGTGGCCTGATGGTTGACAGGACACGAAAGTTCCGATAAATTCGGCAGTTTATTGCCAAGACGGGGAGTTATGCCTACAATCAATCAATTGGTCCGCAAGGGGCGCGAGATACAGCGGCAGAAGAACACCGCGCCGGCGTTGCAGGGCTGTCCGCAG
>JAPOQB010000357.1 GCA_026710965.1 Deltaproteobacteria bacterium
CACGCTCGAAGAGCGCGGCATGGACGTGGGCTACATCGTCACCAGCGGCAACGAGGCCGGGCTCAAGACCGCCGACTACATCGAGTACTTCGCCGGCGATCCGCAGATCCGGGTGATCGTTTCCTACCTGGAGGCGGTGCGCGAGCCGGAGCGCTTCCTGGCGGCGTGCGCCGCGGCCAAGGAAGCCGGAAAGCCGGTGATCGTGGTCAAGCTCGGCACCTCGGACAACGGCCGGGCGGCGGCCATGGCCCATACGGGCGGCCTTGCGGGGTCCATTGCCGCCTTCGACGCCATCGCCGGCGACTACGGCACGGTTCGCGTCGCCACCCTCGACGACGTGGTGGAGATGGCGGAGTACCTGCTGCATGCCCGGCTGCCCAAGGGTGACGGGCTGGGCGCCATGACCTTCTCCGGCGGCCTGCGCGGCGTGCTGCTGGACCGGGCGGAAGACAACGGCCTGTCCTTTCCGCCCCTCGCCGTCAAGACCCGCGGGCGCCTGGAGAAGCTGCTCGGCGTCGGCACGGTCATCGGCAATCCGCTGGATTCCGGCTTTGGCGCCCTGAGCAGCCACGAAACCTACATCCGCTGTATCGAGACTCTGCTGGACGATCCCGGCATCGACACGCTGCTGCTGCAGGAGGAGCTGCTGCGGGCCCCCGAGGGCGGGAACAAGGAAGCCAACATGCGGGCGGTGAACGAGCTGGCGGCCCGGGCGAAGAAGCCCATCGCCTTCGTCACCATGATCTCGCACGGCCTGAACGACTACGCCCGCGACCTGCGCGACGGTCTTCGCAACGTGGCGTTCCTGCAGGAATCGGACAAGTCGCTGCGCACGGTGCGGTCCGTGATCTCCTATGCGGCGCGGTTGCGGGGAAAGACGGCGGCGAAGCGCCGGGCCAAGCCGGCCGTGCCCGCGGCCGTGCGGAGACTGCTGGCCAAGCCCGGCGTTGCGACCGGCCCGACGCCATTGTCGGAAGTGGATTCCAAGGCGCTGCTCCGGGCCTATGGCCTCCGCACGCCCAGGGAGCGGCTGGCCGGCAGCGCGGCCGAGGCGGCGCGGATAGCCCGCGACATCGGATTCCCGGTGGTGTTGAAGGCGGCCGGTGCCGAGCTGACGCACAAAACGGACGCGGGCGGCGTGCTGCTGAACAACGGGACCGTAGCCGCTGTGCGCCAGGGCTATGGCACGATCATGCGTGACGTCGCGCGGAAGGCCAAGGGTGTCGCCCTCGACGGCGTGCTGGTGGCCGAGCAGGTGGACGGGGGACTGGAGCTGGTCATCGGGGCCTCGCGCGATGCCGAGATGGGAACGATGGTGATGTTCGGCTCGGGCGGAGTAGCGCTGGATCTCTACCGCGACGTCGCCTTTGCCGCGCCGACTCTCGACGAGGCCGCGGCCGAGGACCTGATCGCGCGCACCAAGGCCGCGCGGCTGATCGACGGATACCGGGGCGCGCCGGCGTTGGACCGGAAGGCGCTGGTCAGGGCGTTGATGGCGGTGTCGCGCCTCGCCTGCGACCTGGGCGACCGGCTCGAGTCCATCGACGTCAATCCCTTGGTCCTGCGACGGCGGGGAGGTGTCGCGCTCGACGCACTGGTGGTGCTGGCCGGCGCGGGTCGTGACGGTAACGGTACTGGATACTAGTGTGGTGTCTGGTTAATTCGCATCATAATCTGCGGGTCTTTTCTGCGTTGAGGTCGTTTTTTTGACTTGTTTATCAATATGTTAGGAATATTCTCACTTGAGCCGTAATCGATATGTAACCCCATTCAACCAATACTCAGTCCCTGCAAGCGCGCGTATGTCCTCAGGTCAGTTTGGTGCCTCGGAGAAAGTCACCGTAGCGCCCCGCTGGGCCGGGGTCAATCGCCGGTTTCGTGTCCAGCTGATGCCGGAGAGTTCGACCGGGGGACGGTCGGGAAATCCACCTGTCAATTGACAGACCCGATGCTCAGAGTTTCGTTCTGAGCGCCAACAGCACCATTATGTCGTTAGTTATGCACAACATGCGGCGCCAGACGCCGTTGCCACCGCGCTCCCGTGCGCTCCGGCTTCTCCCTTGGTGTTAACGCATGAACGAGTGCCTTCTGAAGCACTCAGCAACTCACCGCCAAGGCCGGTCTCACCCTGCAACGCGCCGTAGACGCTCTCGAGCCCGAGGACAAGCCCTGAGTCGCCTGGGACGACAAGCTCACCGGCTTCGGCGTTAGGGTACAGCCCTCTGGCGCCAAGACCTTCGTCGTGAACTACCGCACGGGAGAGGGAGGCCGAAAGGCCCCCAACAAGCGCGTCACCCTCGGCCGCTTCGGCCGCATCACTCCGGACAAGGCCCGACGCGTGGTCCAAGAACTCCTCGGCAAAGGTCGCTTCGGGCGAAGACCCCGCCCAGGAGCGCGCCGCGGCCAAGGACATGCCTACCCTTGCGCGGGCATTCGAGGACTACCTCGGCGTCAACCCCAGGCGGAAGCCCCGCACCGTGGAGATGTACCGCATGAACCTCAGGGTGTGTTTCGGAGACCCAGGGCGACGTCGAGGCTCGCTTCCACCGCATCACCGAGCGCCGCGGATGGGCCACCGCCAACCAGGCCATCTCCATGCTGCGCTGCATCTACCGCCGCTCGAGCATCGACCACGAAGGCTTGCGGAACCCGGTGGAGCTCTGGATAGCCGGTGGCGGGCGATTGAACCGCACGCGCCGCCGGCGCATCTCCTCCGCGGCCGGGGTGCTGCCCCGCTGGCGCGCAGGGGTGGAGGCGGCAGGGCTCCCGTCCGCGCACCGCGACATCTTCACAATTGGAGCCTATACCGGCATGCGCCTGGGCGAGATGATCTCGCTCCGTTGGGAGCGCATCGACGTGGAGCGCCGCATCCTGCGGGTCGAGGAGACCAAGGCCGGCGAGCCCCTGAAGCTTCCGTTCACGCGCCAACTCGCCGCCGTGTTCGAGCGCCGCCGCGCCGAAGCGGGAGGCAGGGACGAAGGCTGGGTATTTCCCTCATCCGCGAGCGTCACCGGCCATCTCAAGAACCTTCACCGCTACCATGCCGGCATCGGCAGGGCAGCGGGTACGCGCCTCTGGTTCCGCGGGCTCCGAAACGCTTTCATCACCGTGGCCGAACGCGATCTGATGCTGCCGCGCCCGTTGACCAAACGGCTGGTGAACCACGCTCGCGACGACGACATCACCGAGGGCTACGCCGCCGACTGGACCGTCGAGCAACTCCGCGAGCCCGCTCAGCGGGTGGCCGACCGCATCGAAGCGCTGATGAACGCAACTGCGCCCGCGGAGGGCATCCGTCAGCCGGATGGAGCCTGACATGCGCCGCGTTGAGTGTGTCGTCGTCCGTGCTGTCAGCCTCCCACCGCCCGTGATGGCGGGTCATTATGTTTTCGGGGTCTGCGTGCGTCCCGGTTTGTTCCTTCCGCCGCATCTATCTGGCTTTGTCCCAACTCATTCTCGTTCGGCATCGGAGGGCCAAGGCGCGTCAAACGGCACATTCGCGCGCTTTGCGGCACCCTCGAGTAACTTCCTGGTGGCGGGCGAAACCGCCGTAACCATGTAACCGGTGCTTCCGTCTCCAATCACGGCGAGGCGGTTGCGCGCTGTCCGTCGCCATTGGAGCGCGATGATCAGACAAATCGCAGCGTCTAGGCAGTCCTGGTGGTATTTTTTTGGACAGGGGAGCTCGGCTTGCCTACTCGCCCAATGGGACAGTTGAGCGACATCCAGTGTGTCCGCGTGGCGCTTCACTGCGCCGGTGGCCAGCTTCCAGTCATCAAGTGAGAATTTCTCCCGGTTGTTCGGGTTGTAGCGCGCCGCACGCTTGCGCTCCATGATGGCGTGTTCCAGGGCAGGAAGGGCCAGCGCCGGATAGACTTCGATGAGATAAAATCCATGAACCGTTTTGCGTGCGGCCAAAGGATTCTCGCGAGCGCCAAGTCGGTCAAGAAACTCCCAAATTGGGGCGTGCGCGCCGAACAAGTTCTCCTTGCCCCGATTGGTATATTGGATGGCGCTTTTCAGACTGCAGATCAGGGAAGCGGCGACCCGCTCAACGGGCCTCGATTTCGTTTCGTTCGGAACCAGCGTCGGCTGGTCCAGCGCAATCAGCACGTAACTATGTTCGGCTCGAAGTGTCTCGATGATACAAGCGGCGTCTTTGAAGTTGGCAGGTTTCGGCTCGCCGAGATCGTGGAGTCTGGTCCCCCGGAAGCTCGCCCACGCGACCGCTCCGTTCTTGCTGCCGCCCCAAGCCGAATCGAAGCCGACAAAGGCCTCGTTCATGGTCATTCCCCTTACTTCCGTCGAGTTGGAGCGTAGAGTGTGTGGCGGTTGCAAACTAGTCCTGTAGTTGCTCGGAGTGCGAAGGCAACGACCCAACCGCGTTCCTTGCTGGCCTCGAGCCCTCTGTCCAGGGCCTCGCGCCAGATCTCACCGATGCCTTCGAGCGCTGCGGCTAAGTTGTTGACGCTACCGCCCTGGAACGTGTGCATGGTCGAGGCCCCGGCGTAGTCGAGATGGCGGAGCTGCGGGTTGGCGTTATCCAGCTCCAGCTTTCGACCGTCCTTGAGGCGGAACGTCACCCGCCCGTCCCGGATTGCGGCGACCTCGGCGGTGCGGCTGATGACCAGCCCGAGCCTCGCGTCGTTACGGGTCCAGAAGATGCGGTCGTCGACGCGGAACTTGGCCCCCTCGACCCGGTAGAACTCAATCCCGCCCTTGCGCCCGCCGATTTGCCAGACATCATTCGTATTGCTCGAACTGCAACTCGATGCCCAGGCCGAAGTCCTCCACTGCCCCGACCACGACCTGGGCAGGGATGCCAGCATAATGCGGTGCGAACGCATCGTCGGAATCGTATCGGCCCGTTGCATCCACGATCGAGAGACCCACCATATATCCGTCGTCCGACATCACCGGTCCGCCACTGTTCCCCGGTCTGGAGATCGCGGAGTAGAGGAACAGCTTTTCACCTGCCAGGGACGTGACCGCTTCGTTCGTCACCGCTCCCTGCTGCATCGTTGCCGACGCCTCCCTGAGCCCCGGGAGCTTGGGGTAGCCCAACGTGTAGACGGTCCGTGCCAAGACCGGGGCCTGAAAGAGAACGCCTTCCAACGGCGACAACGGCGGGCCGTTCACCCGCATTACTGCCACATCGATGTCGGTGTGCATGTAAAGTGAGTCGTCATTGACCGCGTACTCGCGGCCCTGAATCGTCTGGGTCCCGTCGACTTTCATGTCCGATACGACATGCCGGCAAGTGAGCACGTGATGTGGGTCGAGGACGAGTCCCGTTCCTGCGACCGCATTGCCCTTTTCGTTCCTCCCGGTGATGTGCACCAGACCCGGCGCGCACAGCCAGAAGAGATACTCAGGCCCGAGCGCGGGAACCAATCGGAACAGCGCCCGTCGCGCTTCCCACACCGTCGGCATGTACAAATAGTGGTCCGCCAGCCCGGCGATGGAGCCGCTACTCCGCCCGGTACAAACCAGAAGCCCGGCAGACGCCATCCGCTCGACGATTTCCGCCACGCGAATTGCGTTCGGAGTTTTGGAAAAGGTCTTGTTGATCTCCAAGTACTTGAGAAAGTCGAGGACGGTGAGCGGTCCTGGGGTTCCCTCCGCCGACAGTGACTTTCCAATGGCCGCATGGCTCTCCGCGGTCTTGTTCGCGTTGAAGAAGTGACATGCCAATGCCACAAGTTTCAATCTGGATTGCAGCCCCCACGGCGCGTTCATGGTGTCCACGCCCCACAACACCGAATCATTCGCCACTGGCAGCTATTCCTCTCACGCCGTCCGCACCCTTGCTGGAATGACTCGCATGTCGGATTGGACCGCTCCGGGCAAACTCTGCATGTCGACAGTACGAGAGGTGCAGGTAGCCGTGCATGAGGTCGCGGAATTGGATATGAAGCAACTGCGGGGACGAACGGCTGACATCACCGATTAACTCATCCTGCCGAAAACAACTATATGGATCCGGAGCCTGCACCTCCGAGCCTCCATGCGAGCGTTGTAAGCGGTGCTGTGATGGCCGTGTCCCGCCACGCGCTCCTAGAGGTGCAACGTGCCGTGCCAGACGCCGTCGCCGCCGCACTCCCGTGCGCTCCGACCTCTCCCCTGGTGTTGACGCATGAACGAACGCTTTCTGAAACACTCAGCAAGAGTCACCGCGAAGGCCAAGCTCACCCTGACAAAGCGCACCGTAGACGCTCTCGAGCCCCAGGACAAGCCGTGGATCGCCTGGGACGACAGGCTAACCGGATTCGGTGTGCGCGTGCATCCCTCGGGCGCCAAGTCCTACATTGTAAACTACCGCGCCGGCAACGGCGGGCGCAAGGCTCCGAACAAGCGGGTTGTGGTGGGCAGGGCTGGGCGGGTCACTCCGGATCAGGCAAGGCGGCGGGCGCAGGAGGTTCTCGGGCGTGTGGCCGCGGGCGATGACCCGGCTGGGGAGCGGGCGGAGGCGCGGGGGCTACCGAGGCTCGCAGAGGCGTGCGAGGAATACATGAGGTCCGGCCACGGCTGGGCTGAGAGCACCGGGCGGGGCTACCGGCGGTATGCGGCGCTGTATCTCGGCGACTGGCTCTCCCGCCCTCTCGATTCCATCACCCGCCGGGACGTGGAGGGCCGCTTCCGGCTTCTCACCGAGCGGCACGGAGAGATGCCCGCCAACCAGTGCCTGTCGTTCCTGCGCTCGGTGTACCGGAGACCGTGCGTGGACTACGAGGGTCTCCGGAACCCGGTGGAGCAGTGGCTTGCGGCCGGGGGACGGTACCACCGGAAGACCCGCAAGCGGATATCGTCGCCGGCCGAGGTGCTGCCGTGCTGGCGGAAGGGGATGAAGGCGGCAGTGAAGAACCCCGTGCACCTGGACGCGTTCCTGTTCGGCCTCTACACGGGGATGAGGCGGGGAGAGATCCTGGCGCTCCGGTGGGAGGACGTGGACCTGGTCAAGGG
>JAPOQB010000790.1 GCA_026710965.1 Deltaproteobacteria bacterium
CGGGGGCGCACCGGCAGCTTCGCTCGACGGTGACCGAGGGCGTGACCTCCGTGTGGCGGACCCAGGTGGAGCGGAAGCCGCCGGCCAATCCCAAGAAGGAGCGGGAGTTCAAGGCGCCGCCCATTGTCCTGGAAGAGGAGGTTCCGAAGGAAGCGCCCAAGGGCCGGCGGAAGAAGGCCAGGGCCAAGGCCAAGCCCGAAGCCGAGCAGTTCGTCTTTCCCGAGATCACGGACGGCTACACGCTGCCGTTGCTGGCCTTTCTCGATACCCCGCCGAAGGAGAAGGTCGCCATTGACAAGGCCACCCTGGAAGCCAATTCCCTGATGCTGCAGCGGAAGCTCCAGGATTTCGGCATCCAGGGCGAAGTGCTGGCGGTGCGGCCCGGGCCGGTCATCACGGTGTACGAGTTCCGGCCGGCTCCGGGGGTCATGGTGCGGCGGATCGTGGGCGTGGCCGACGATCTCGCCATGGCCTTGAGCGCCGTCAGCATCCGTATCCTGGCGCCGATCCCCGGGGAGTCCGTGGTCGGCATCGAGGTGCCCAATACCCGGCGTGAGACCGTCTATCTGAGGGAAATCCTCGAAGCCCCGGTCTACGCCGACTCCGATTCGAGCCTGTCCCTGGCCTTGGGCAAGGATATCTCCGGGGCGCCCTTCGCCACGGATCTGGCCCGCATGCCGCATCTGCTGGTAGCCGGCGCCACCGGCACGGGCAAGTCGGTGTCCCTCAACTCGATGATTCTGAGCATCTTGTACAAGGCGACTCCGGATGACGTCCGCTTCATCATGATCGATCCCAAGATGCTCGAGTTGACTCCCTACGAAGGGTTGCCGCATCTGTTGACGCCGGTGGTCACCGATCCCAAGGAGGCCCGGGCGGCGTTGTTCTGGGCGGTGGAGGAAATGGACCGCCGCTACCGGCTCATGCGCGACAAGGGCGCCCGCAACATCGACAACTACAACCGGATCCTGGAACGGGAACCCCCGCCGGACAAGAACCGGGCCGGTGAGGACGAGGAGGAGATGGAGGCGGGTGGAAGGCTCGACGGCCGCGAGGAATTGACGCACGAACGGTTGCCCCGGGTGGTGATCCTCATCGACGAGTTGGCGGATCTGATGATGTCCGTGGGCCGGGACATCGAGGAGCACATCACGCGCCTGGCCCAGAAGGCGCGGGCCGCCGGAATTCACATGGTCCTGGCGACGCAGCGGCCGTCGGTGGACGTCATCACCGGGTTGATCAAGGCCAACTTTCCGGCGCGGATCTCTTTTCAGGTGACTTCCCGGGTGGATTCACGCACCATTCTGGACGGCATGGGGGCGGAGCAGCTCCTCGGTAACGGCGATCTGCTCTTCCTGCCTCCCGGCACGGCCCGGATCATACGGCTCCACGGTCCCTTTGTCTCGGACAAGGAGGTCCGCAAGGTGACCGATTTCATCAAGCAGCAGGGCCGGCCTCAATACCGCCCGGAGATTCTCGAGGCCGCGGGAGGAGGAAACGGGGACTTGGGCGGCCCGGACGACGACTACGACGAGATGTACGACCAGGCGGTGGCGGTGGTCACCGAGACCCGGCAGGCGTCCATCTCCATGGTACAGCGGCGCTTGAGGGTCGGTTACAACCGGGCGGCGCGAATGATCGAGAAGATGGAGCGGGATGGCGTGGTGGGGCCCGCGGACGGGGCCAAGCCGCGCGAGGTCCTGGCCCAGAAGGTCGAGGACTAGGCCGGCTATGGCGAAGATGACGTTGAAGGCTCTCCGTGGCGGTCAGGGCCGGGTCCGACTGAGGCGCGCTTGCGCCGTTTTCCTGGGGGTGGCCTGTTGCGCGGCGGCTCTCGCGTTGCCGGTGCGGGATGCGGGTGCGCAAAACGCCCGAGACATCGTCAGGGAAGTCCAGCGGCGCTACGACGATACCAGGGAATACAGCGCGGATTTTCGCCAGATCACCGAGTACCGTACGCTGAACCGGCGGGTTGACGGTGAGGGGCGCGTGTTCTTGAGCAAACCGGCGAAGATGCTGTGGCGCTACCAGGAGCCCGCGGGCCAGTTCGTGCTGTCCGACGGCAAGCATCTCTATTTCTACCAACCGGCCGAACGGCAGGTCATCAAGACCGCCCTCGGGTCGGTGTTTCGCTCGGACCTCCCCCTTTCCTTCCTTTTGGGCATCGGCGATCTGGCACGCGATTTCCGGGCCGAGTTGATGGATCCCACCGACGACGGACACCGGTTGAAGCTGCTACCCAGGAAGGCCAATTCCGGTATCCGCGAGATCCAGTTGACCGTCTACCGCGACAGCTACGATTTCCGTCAGGTGCTGATCGAGGACGGCGGTGGCAACCGCTGGACATTCCGCTTCGAAAACATCCAGCATGGGGTAAACATCGATCCGGCGCTGTTCCAGTTGGATGTGCCTCAAGGGGTTGATATCGTTGAGTTTGGGTCCTAGTCCTCCGCTTGGTCGGCGAACCGGCAGGTACCGTGAGGGCATGCCTGCAACGTATGGTTGACTCCGCTCCGAATTAGTGGTGAATTGAGTCTCTTCCAGGAGAGAGCAACATGAGAAAAGACGTTTTGAAGAAGTTTCGGGAGACCCTCCTCGGAATGAAGGGGCAACTTCTGGAGGATCTCCCGGATCGCCTCAAGCATGAGGTGGAGAGTTCCAAGGACGAGGGGCGCGACACGTACGATCTGGCCAGCGACGAGCGGGATCGCGAGATCAACATGATACTCAATGACCGCGAGAGAACGAAGCTGATGGCCATCGAAGACGCGCTGGCTCGGCTGGGCGAGGGTTCCTACGGCATCTGCGATGAATGCGGCGAGGAGATCGGCGTCGGGCGCCTCAAGGTGATGCCGTTTACGCGCCTGTGCGTGCGCTGCCAGGAGGAACTCGAGAAAGAGACCCGCATGATGAAGAGCTTCGACGATGACCGGACGATTCGCCGGCTTTCGACGACGGACACGGAAGAGGAAAGCTACTAGGTCCCGGTTCCATCCCTCCACCCGTCGGAAGGGAGACGCCGCCGGCCGGAACCCGAGGAGGATGCCATGAAGTACTTCTTTTCCAGGGAGGAAGCCGAAGTCGTGCGCATCGAGGGGGAGGCGCCGCGCACTCTCTACCCGTGCGTCGAGCCGTCCACGACCGGAACCCGGCAGTTCTCCATGGGTCTGCAGGAAGTGGATCCTCACAGCGAGATTCCCTTGCACTCCCACGACGAAGCCGAAGAGATCCTGTTCGTCATCGGCGGCAGGGCCGTTGCCACGGTGGGGGACGAGACCACCGAGATCACGCCCGGCTCGGTGGTGTTCATACCGCCCCGGACCAACCACGGGTTCGTCAATAACGGAGATGAGCCACTGTGGCTGACGTGGACCTTCTCACCCCAGGGTTTCGAAGGCTACATACGCGGTGTCGCCGAAGGTACCGTGCAGCTCAAGACCGTTTAGCAACGGACACCCGCGGTTCCCGCCGGCCGGCGGGGCTCATGCGACGGCCGCCGGCACTCTTCCCGAATGCGTTCACAAGGCATCGGTTCGTAAGCATCCCACTGTCACGGCCGCAAGGAGGCCCCATGCTTGACGACAGGATTGGTTTCATCGGCGCCGGCAAGATGGGCAGCGCCATCATCAAGGGGATCCTCGGGGCGGGCCTGGTGGAGCGGAACCAGTTGGCCGCCAGCGATCCCGTCGAGGCGTTGGGAAAGGCGCTGGTGGAGGAGACCGGCGTCCGCTTCATGCAGGACAACGCCGGTCTCGTCGAAGCGTCCGACATCGTGATTCTGGCGGTCAAGCCCCAGGTCATGGACGGCATGTTGCGGGATCTCGCGGGCGCGCCGCTGGGGGACAGGCTCTGGGTCTCCATCGCCGCCGGGGTGCCGCTGGACCGGATCGAGGGCCTGCTTCCGGAGGGCACGCGGGCCGTCCGGGTCATGCCCAACACCCCGTGCCTGGTGGGCCAGGCGGCCTCCGCCTATGCCGGCGGCCGGTGCGCAGGGCCGGAGGACCTCGACAAGGTGGGCGAGATCTTCTCCAGCGTCGGACTCGCGGTATCCGTCGACGAGCATCACCTGGACGCCGTGACAGCCTTGAGCGGCAGCGGCCCGGCCTATGTGTTCCTCTTCATCGAGTCCCTCACGGCGGGCGGCGTTCAGATGGGGCTCAGCCGTGACGTCGCGCTGAAGCTGGCGCTGCAAACCGTCTACGGGTCCGCCGTCATGGCTCGCGAGGCAAAGGAGCATCTGGCGGAGCTGAGAGATGCCGTCACGTCGCCGGCCGGGACCACGGCCGCGGGTCTTTTCGCCCTGGAGCAGGGCGCCTTTCGCGCCACCGTGATGGAAGCCGTGGTGCAGGCGAAGGAGCGTTCGGAGGCCCTGGGGCGGGGCGAGGACTAGTGGCCTGTAACAGCCATATGTGCACCAAGATGCGCAGGACTTTTCGTTGTCGGCAAGGCGCGACGACTTGTAGGGGCGACCTGCGGTCGCCCCCCAGTGGCGGGCACCACGCAAGGAAGAGCGACGCAGCCGACGGCAAAAAGGACCAGCAGATTGGTGCACATATGGCTGTTACAGGCCACTAGGGTCGTGATATGACCCTCCGCTATTCGTTCCCCGGGCGTCGGGCGTGGTGTTTCATTTTTTTGCTGGCGTGGTTCATGGGCGAGCCGGCTGTCGCCAGCCAGCACACTCCGTCCGTCCCCGACGCCAGGGAGCGGGCACTCGAGAAGATCGTGGAGGCTCGAGGGCGCGCGCGGGCCAGGCACTACGCCGAGGCCTTGAGCCAACTCGATGCCGCCGTCTCGCTCGCCGAGCAGGTCGAGGACCGGCTGCCGTTGGCGTTGGCCCTCCACAACATCGCGGAAGTGCAGCTCCTCAAGGGTGGGCTCCTGGATGCGCTGAAGGCCTATCACCGGGTCCTGGGGATCTATACCGAGTTGGGGCAAGAGGCGGGCATCGGCCGGGTGCAAAGGCGCATCAGGACGCTGTCGCGCCTCCTCCGCAAAGCCACGGAGCCGCCGGCTTTGACGGCGGAACCGGCGGCGCCGGTCGAGACCAAAGAACCGCTCTCCCTCGTGGACCAGGCCGTGGAGCGAGTCCGGCAGCGGCAACAGGCACGCGCTCGGGGCGAGCCCGCGGCCGAGCCGTCAGGGCCCGTCCGGGTCGCTCGATCCGAGCCTCCACCCACGGTGGACAGTCCCGGCCAAGTTGCCTACGTCGAGTCTGTAACAAGGAAGATAGGCGGTAATTCCCGGTATCCCGAATACGCCCGCCGAACGGGTCAGGAGGGAACCGTCGACCTGGTCTTCGCCGTCCGGGAGAACGGCGAC
>JAPOQB010000344.1 GCA_026710965.1 Deltaproteobacteria bacterium
CGTCACGCCCTTCAACCCGGACGGCACGTTCGAACATGTTGACGTCACGGTGAAGCACCCCGAACGGACCGTCATCCATTCGGAGGGGCACTGGGGTGGTGCGCTTTCAAACATTCCCGACCAGGATGGCAACCCCCGTCTTGTCGCGGGGTTCAGCGGCGCCTACTTCGAAGAAAGCGACGGCAGCGCCGGCGAGTTCTTCGGGACGTTCGTCGCCTTGAGCGATTCCTTCCGAGCATCCGGAAGGTGAGTCGGCCTAGTATTCGAGGGGTAGTTTCCCCTCTATGGCGTGGGTATCTGGATGGGGCGGAGCGACCTCCGCGTTCACCGCCTCGTCACCGCGCGACCGAACGGATACCAGACCGCAGACCGCCCAGTGATGGCAGTGATGCTCTGTCGTGCGTTTCCGCCGCCAATAGCAATATAGTTGAGGGTAGTCCAAACCGCCAACGGTGCCGCATCCGCACGCCCCTGCGCTCAGACTTCTTTTCTGGTGTTGACATTTGGGCTGACTGTTTGTGGTCCATGCGTATAATACTCCCCGTGGAAGCATGGAAGTGGAAGATCAAGACACCTCGGGCAAAAAAAACGGCCAGGTTCGCCGTCACCCTGGACGGCATCAGTAAGAAGAACATGAAGGATTCACGCACGGGAGAAACTTCGATCGGTCTTCAAAAGAATCAACGAAGGCAGGTCAGACGCGACGAGCCTAGCCGCCGAACAGGTGGAGGGTGTTTCCGCAAAGGTTGCGGACAAGACATCTTCGGCCTTGGCGCGTGCGGTGGGCCAGCCCGGGAGGTTCTCGCGCGCGGCCACCGCCGTCTGTGCCAGCAGACCGAAGTCGTTCAGGTTGTTGTAGACCTGCTGCTCGGCGATCAGGCTGTGCTTGGCGTCAACCGCGATCTGCCGTTGTAACCCACCACGCCGCCCTTGCCGGTCCTCATCACGCGCGAGTCCGGGCCGGTCAGTGACAGCTGTCCACGACCGCTTTCCTCCAGCTTGTCCCGGTACTCCCGCAAGGTTGCGCGGCGTTCTCGGAGCGCTGCAATCTTCCCTTCCAGATCCACCACCACGCCGCCGCCGGTAGCGTCCGCGTCCGCCTCGTCCATCTGCCTCAAGTAGCACTCCAGGCGCTCCTCGGCGCTCTTCAACTCTCTTTCGAGCTTGGCCCGCGTGAAGTTGCGGTTCACGTTGTTCACCGCCTTGATGCGTGTGCCGTCGACCGCCACCAGTTCCCGGCCGTAGAGGTCGAGTTCGCGGCAAAGACGCACGAACTCGCGAAACACCTGCCGAAACGCCTCCCGGTTGTCGCGCCGGAAGTCCGCGATCGTCTTGAAGTCCGGCCGAAGCCGGCGCAGCAACCAGATCACTTCGAGATTGCGGTGGGTCTCGGCCTCCAGGCGCCGGCTCGAACGGATGCGGTTCAGGTACCCGTAGAGGTGAAGCTTCAGGAGGTCCGCCGGGTCGTGGCCTGGCCGCCCCGCCCTGTTGGCCTGTACCCGCTCGAAACCAGCCCGCTCAAGGTCAAGCCCATCCACAAAGGCATCTATAAAACGAACCGGATTGTCCGTGCCCACCCAGTCGTCCACGGCATCCGGAAGAAGCAGTTGCTGCGAACGATCATCGCCTGAAATGTGTGTCATGGTGCAGCGAGACTAGCTGCTGAACTCGCGGGTGAAAGTCCCGCCGGCGCAATTCTCAGTTTGGCGCCGTAGTCATATCCCGCAGGCAACGGGGCGATCCGTCGCCTGTTGTAAGCAGGGAAGTAAAAGCCCTTGTAGGTCGGGTGAGAAACTGTCCACCTTTGGTCCAGGTCAGTCGGAGGGCGAGCAAACCGGAGGGCCGTAGCGAAAGCGAACAGTTGTCCGAAGCGCCGAAAAGACATTCCCTGCATCGAAGCTGACTTGTGGGGGTAATGGGTGGATGCCAAGGGATTCATGACGTCTCGATGGCTAGAACCGATGCGGAAGGAACTGAGGAATGCACGCATCGGGTCCCCCGGCGTAAAGACGGCGGCAATCCGGGAAAGTTCAGCGGTGAAAGTCCGGAAGGTGAGGAGGACAGACAGGATGTTGTGACCCTCGAATGTCAAGGACCGCGTTCATAACCGGATAACGGGAAAGGACGCGGAGTCCTCCTGACTGGCGGATGAGGTCGATTAAGCGTTGACGGGTCGGACAACATAACCGGCCTTGAGCGAGGACCTCTGAGCCCAGGTGGCCGTGTGGCGTATGGCTGGTCTGCCGGTGCACAGAAACCGGCTTCGACCGTGATGCGCGGCCCGGTCGAAGGACGGCGTAAATGCGGGTGCTTGCGCGGGCATGGCCGGGTCAGCCTTAACCGTGGCGGGTATCGCGGAAGGCGCCGTACCGAACTCCTGAGGGGGTGCCTGGTGCTTGAAGCCGTACCCGGGAAAACCGGACGTACGGAATTTCAGGGGGGATGCTGGAAACGTGGTCTATGGTGGAATTGCGCACCCACCCGCGATCGAAAGAGCGGGAGCGGACAAGCCTCCACCTAAGGATGCGCGCGCCAGTGTCCTACCCGAC
>JAPOQB010000548.1 GCA_026710965.1 Deltaproteobacteria bacterium
CACAGGTTAGTCACCGCGTTGTCATGAACATCCACGAATATCAGGCGAAACAGTGGCTCGGGCGGTTCGGCGTTGCCGTACCCGGGGGACGGGTGGCCGCCACCGCCGACGAGGCGCGGGCGGCGGCGGAGGCCATCGGGTTTCCCTGCGTCGTCAAGGCCCAGATCCACGCCGGCGGCCGGGGCAAGGCCGGCGGGGTCAAGGTCGTCCATTCGGCCGACGAGGCGGGCAAGTTCGCGGAAGGCCTGCTGGGCAAACCCCTGGTAACCCACCAGACCGGCCCGGAGGGGCGCATCGTCCGGCGCGTGTGGGTGGAAGAGGCGTCCCGGATTGCCCGGGAGCTCTACTGCAGCATCGTCCTGGACGCGGCCGCCGGCCAACCCGCCATCATCGCCTGCCGCGAGGGCGGCATGGAGATCGAGGAGGTGGCCAGGGAGACGCCCGACGCCATCATCATCGAGCTGGTGGATCCGCTGGTGGGGGTGGCGCCGTTCCAGGTGCGCCGGGTGGCCCGGCGGCTGGGGCTGTCGGGCAAGGAGGTGGGCGCCTTTGGAGCCCTGCTCAAGGACTTGTACCGCGCCTTCCTTGAGTCCGAATGCATGCAACTGGAAATCAATCCGCTGGCCCAGCTCGACGACGGCCGTTTCCTGGTGCTGGACGCCAAGATGAACTTCGACGGCAACGCGCTGTTCCGGCACCCCGACATCGTCGAGCTGCGCGACATCACCGAGGAGGACCCCAAGGAGGTCACGGCTTCGGACCTGGGCATCTCGTACGTGGCGCTGGACGGCAACATCGGCTGCATGGTCAACGGCGCTGGCTTGGCCATGGGCACCATGGACATCATCCAACAGTACGGCGGCATGCCGGCGAACTTCCTCGACGTCGGCGGCGGCGCCAGCAAGGAGATGGTGGGGCAGGCGTTCCGTCTGCTGCTCTCGGACGACAAGGTGCGCGGGGTGCTGGTGAATATCTTCGGCGGCATCATGCGTTGTGACGTCATCGCCGCCGGCATCATCGATGCCGCCAGGGAGATCGGGGTCACGGTGCCCCTGGTGGTGCGGCTGCAGGGCACCAACGTGGAGCAGGGGCGGGAGCTGCTGTCGAAGTCGGACCTCAAGATCACCGCCGCCGACACCATCGCCGACGCGGCGCAGAAGATCGTCCAGGCGGTAAAGGCGGAAGAGGCGCGGGCATGAGCATCCTGGTCAATTCCGAGACCCGCGTGCTGACCCAGGGCATCACCGGCGCCACGGGTCAGTTCCACACCCGGACGTGCAAGGAGTACGGCACCCAGATGGTGGCGGGCGTCACGCCCGGGAAGGGCGGAACCTCCTTCGAGGACATCCCGGTGTTCGACAGCGTGGAAGAAGCGGTGCGGGAGACCGCCGCCAACGCCAGCGTCATTTACGTGCCGCCGCCGTTCGCCGCCGACGCCATCCTGGAATCGGCGGACGCGGGTGTGCCCCTGGTCATTTGCATCACCGAGGGCGTACCGGTCCAGGACATGATGCGGGTCAAGCGATACCTGGAGGACCGCGGCACCGTGCTCGTGGGCCCCAACTGTCCCGGCGTCATCACCCCGGGAGAGTGCAAGATCGGCATCATGCCCGGGCACATCCACAAGCGGGGCGCCATCGGCGTCATTTCCCGTAGCGGCACGCTGACCTACGAGGCGGTGGA
>JAPOQB010000398.1 GCA_026710965.1 Deltaproteobacteria bacterium
CCCGAGATCCCCGAGGTCCATAACAACCTGGGGGTGGCGCTCAAGCGGAACGGAGACCTGGAGCAGGCCGTCGGCAGCTTCTCGCGCGCGCTGGAGTTGAACCCGGACTTTGCCCAGGCGGCCAGCAACCGGGGCTGGGCCCATGTGGATCAGGGGGAATGGAAGGCGGCCAAGGCCGACTTCGAGAGGTCTCTGGCCCTCCGCCCCGATGATGACGGCGCCCTTTACGGCTTGTCCCGGGTACGCAAGGAGCTGCGCGACTATTCCGGAGCCCAGGACGCCCTGGCGCGGCTGAGTGGCCGGTCACAGAATTTCGTCTACTGGCTCGAATGGGCCATGATCGGGGTGATTCGCTACTATTGGGTGTTCCTGTTGTTGACTTTGGGGTTGTTCTTCTATTTCCGGTACAAGGCTAGGACAAGGGTGAAAGTCGATGGCTGAAGCCAAGAAAAGAAAGGGCACGGCGCTTCTGGCCGTGATGAACGAGAACTGCACGAGTTGCGCCGGGTCGCCCCTGTGCGAGGTGCACTGCCCGGTGGACGACTGCATCAACCTCCTCTACGAGGAGATGCCCGGCGGCGGCCTCAAACCCTACCGGGTGTGGGTGGACAACGAGAAGTGCATCGGCTGCCAGATGTGCTACAGCGACGACCTCACCAAGATTCACGAGCACAAGAACACCGGCGAGGTCTTCTTCGAATACGCCAACCGCTTCTACGACAGCAACAAGAAGCCCCTGGAGAAGGAGCAGGAGCCCAAGAAGAGCGACCTCCAGCTCATCGGCACCGACTCCGAAGACCGCCTCGACAAGAAGATCTGCCCCTGGGACGCCATCAGCATGGTCGAGTTCGACGACGGCCTCGAAATCTCCAAGCTCTACTACGACCCCGAGCTCATCTCGACCGAAGACGGCGTCTACTCCATCGACGACAAGGGCAAGGAAGAGCTGGAAGACCGGCAGATGGAGGGGTTCTAGGGGCGGCTGGCTGGAGCGCCTGCAGGCGTCAGTCAGGACGCCAACGCTTTGGCAACGGCTCGTGGATCTTTTGCTGCGACCCGTAGCAGTGCCCGAGCGGGCCCGTCCGGTCGGCGGCGCCCTTGTTCCCAGTTCTGAAGGGTTGCCACGCTGACGCCGATCATGAGGGCGAACTCTTGCTGGGATTTCTTTAACTGGGCACGAATCGCACGAACGTCTTCCGGAACGAACTCGGTCACCCGGCTAGGCTTGAGTTCTCCTCGGCGGATGGCGCCAGCCTCCTTAACGCTTGCCACCAACCGGTTGAAGTCCTTTTGTTTCACTTGAATTCCTCCTCGACCAAGCGTCGCAGGATCGCCGTCTGTCTATGGGTCAAGTCGTCCTGGTCTGTCTTGCGATACAGGGTCAGCATGTAAAATGTTTCGGATACAGCGTCCCAAAAGTAGATGACTCGCAGTCCCCCGCGTTTCCCCATACCGGGTCGGCGCCAGCGCATCTTGCGCAACCCTCCAGAGCCATGAATAAGGGCACCCTGCGCTGGGCGAAACAGTAAGGCCAATTGTAGTTGCCTGTATTCGTCCAACGACAACTCATGTTCGATGTCTCCCGTGAAGAGGGAAGTTTCGATGAAGCGCACGATTTTATGGTACGCCACTGGCGTAGGTTCTGCAAGCGCTCGAGTGGATTTCAGGCGTCAGGAAAGGGCAAAAACCGGGAATCCTCCGTAGTCGGGCCGAGATGGAGGCCGATACCGCCCTCCCTGCCCGAAACGGGATTGGCCAAGGTCTGGGGGACCCGGCAGGGTTCTATAGACGGCTGGCTCAGACCACCTTGTTCAGCGGATACTCCACAATCCCCACGGCACCGTTGCGGATCAGTTCGGGGATAAGCTCGCGCACCACCTCCTCGGCGATGATGCTTTCGATGGAGAACCACTTCTTGCCGCCCAGGGCGGGGGTCTGGTAGAGGGTCGCGACCGTCGGCGCGGTCACGCTGGGGATCAGGCCGATGATCTTGTCGAGGTCGGACTCCATGACGTTCATCTTGATGCCGACCTTGTGCTCGGCGGCCAGGGCGCCCTGGAGCAGCATGCTGATCTGCTCGATCTTGGCGCGTTTCCAGGGGTTCTGCCAGGCGGTCTTGTTGGCGATGAGCTGGGGCGCGGATTCCAGCAGGTCGGTGACGATGCGGAGGCCGTGGGCGCGGATGGTGCCGCCGGTCTCGGTGACCTCGACGATGGCGTCGGCCAGGCCCTCGGCGGCCTTGGCCTCGGTGGCGCCCCAGGAGAACTCCACGTCCACCGGCGTGTCATGCGCCTCGAACAGCCGCCGGGTGAAGTTGACCATCTCGGTGGCGACCTTCTTGCCCTTCAAGTCCTCGATCTTCTGCACCGGCGAGTCGTGGGGCACGGCCAGCACCCAGCGCGTCGGCCGGAAGCTGGTCTTGGCATAGATCAGCTCGGTGATGTATTCGACCTGCGAGTCGTTCTCCTGGATCCAGTCCCTGCCGGTGATGCCGGCGTCCAGGGTGCCGTCCTCCACGTAGCGGGACATCTCCTGCGCGCGCACGACGCTGCAGTTCAGGGACTTGTCGTCGATGGAGGGAAAGTAGCTCCGGTCCATCCCGGTGATCTTCCATCCGGACTTGCGGAACAGCTCGATGGTGGACTTCTCCAGGCTTCCCTTGGGGAGCCCCAGCTTGAGTTGACTCACTTGTTGTAGACCTCCTCGGGGTCGAAGACCTTCTCCGCGCAGACCTCCCAGTCGGCGCCGGCGTCGTGGCGAAAGAAGCAGGTGCGGTAGCCCATGTGGCAGGCGCCGCCGCCCTGCTGGTCGATCTTGAGGATGAGCGTGTCGTTGTCGCAGTCCACCAGGATGTCGTGGACCACCTGGAAGTGGCCGGACTCCTCGCCCTTGAGCCACAGCTTGTCCCGGGAACGGCTGTAGTAGTGGGCCTTGCCGGTTTCGCGTGTGAGGTTGAAGGCCTGTTCGTTCATGTAGGCCAGCATGAG
>JAPOQB010000342.1 GCA_026710965.1 Deltaproteobacteria bacterium
GGCTATCGCTATCATGTCCTCGACCAGCCGGTCATCACCGATTCCGAATACGACGAGTTGTTCCAGCGTCTTGGCCGGCTGGAACAGGAACATCCGGAACTGGCGTTGCCCAACTCCCCGACCACCAAGGTGGGCGGTCCGCCGGTGGAGAAGTTCACCACCGTGCGGCACACGCTGCCCATGCTGTCGCTGGACAACATCACCAACCCAGGCGAGCTGGCGGACTTCGAGCAGCGGATTCAACGGTTCCTGAAGACCGAGGATGCCATCGAGTACGTGGCGGAGCCCAAGATCGACGGCATCGGGGTGGAGCTGGTGTACGAGGGCGGCGAGCTCAAGGTGGGCTCGACCCGGGGCGACGGCACCAACGGCGAAGACATCACGCAAAACATCCGCACCATCCGCTCGGTTCCCCTGGCCCTGCGCCGGGACGGGGTTGCGGTGCCGCCATTGCTGGAGGTGCGCGGCGAAGTGTTCTATCCGACGGAGGGTTTTCGGCGCCTCAACCGGCAACGGGAAGAAGCCGGCGAGTACCTGTTCGCCAATCCCCGCAACGCCGCCGCCGGCGCCCTCAAGCAACTGGACTCGAAGATCACCGCCGGCCGGCCTCTGGACCTGTTTTGTCACGGCATGGGCACGATGGAGCCCGCGTCGTTCGCGAGCCACGCGGATTTCCTGGCGGCGCTGCAAAGCTGGGGGCTCAAACCGGTGCCGCTGACCCGCGTCTGCGGCAACGTGGAGGAGGTCGTCGCCTACCAGGAGGAGATGGAGAGCGGGCGGGACGCGCTACCCTACGAGATCGACGGCGTGGTCCTGAAGGTCAACAGCCTGGAGCTGCAGCGCCGCCTGGGGCAGATCGCCCGCTCCCCGCGCTGGGCCATGGCCTACAAGTTCAAGCCGCGCCAATCCACCACCCGCATCCTCGATATCCAGCCCCAGGTGGGCCGCACCGGCACCCTCACGCCGGTGGCAAGCCTCCAGCCGGTGCAGTTGGCGGGAGTCACGGTGCGGAACGCGTCGCTGCACAACATGGACGAGATCGAGCGCAAGGACATCCGCATCGGCGACGCCATCGTCATCGAGCGCGCGGGCGACGTGATCCCGTACGTGGTGCGGGTGCTCGCCGAGCAACGGGACGGTAGCGAGCGGGTCTTCGAGATGCCGTCCCGCTGTCCCATGTGCGACTCCCAGGTCTACCGCGAGGAGGGAGAGGCCGCCTATCGCTGCGTCGGATTGGCGTGTCCGGCCAAGCTCAAGGAGAGCCTCAAGTTCTTCGGCTCCCGGAACGCCCTGGACATCGAGGGGCTGGGCGAGAAGCTCATCGACCAGTTGGTGGCGAAGAAGCTGGTGGAGGACAGCGCCGACCTCTACGACCTGGACGAGGAGGCGCTGGCCTCGCTGGACCGCATGGGCGCCAAGTCGGCGGAGAACCTGGTCCGGGAGCTGGGCCGCAGCAAGGACACCACCCTCTCCCGCTTCGTGACCGCCCTGGGGATACGGCACGTGGGCGAAGCCACGGCCAAGGTGCTGGCGGACCATTTCGGCAGCCTCGACGGCATCATGGACGCCAACGAGGAGGCCCTTACCGAGGTCCGGGACATCGGCCCCGAGGTGGCCAAGAGCATTGCCGGTTTTTTCGCCGACGAGGCCAACCGCCGGGTCATCGACAAGCTGCTGGCCGCGGGATTCCACCTCAAGGTGGAGGCCCGGACCGAGGGCGGCCTCACCGGCTTGAGCTTCGTGCTCACCGGCAGCCTGGAAACCCTGTCGCGGGGCGAGGCGCAGAAGTCCATCGCCGCCCTGGGAGGACGGGTGGTCGGGAGCGTCAGCAGCAAAACCGACTACGTGGTGGTGGGCGCCGACCCGGGCTCCAAGGCCGACAAGGCACGGGAGCTGGGCATCCGGATCCTAGACGAGGACGGGCTGCGGGCGATGCTGGACGGTTAGCCGATGCTCTACGTGGTGGCCACACCCATCGGCAACCTGGAGGACATCACGCTACGCGCCCTGCGCGTGCTGCGGGAGGTGGATCTCATTGCCGCGGAAGATACCCGCCACACCCGAAAGCTGCTCACCCGCTACGAGATCGACACGCCCCTCACGAGCTATCACGACGGCAACGAACGGACCAAGGCGGCATCACTGGTGAAGCGGCTGGAGGCTGGCGAGGACATCGCACTGGTGTCGGACGCGGGCACGCCGACGATTTCGGACCCGGGTTACCACCTGATCCGGGCAGCGGCCGAGGGCGGCGTGCCGGTGACGCCGGTTCCGGGAGTGTCCGCGGCCACCGCCGCCTTGAGCGTCTGCGGACTGGCCACCGACCGGTTCGCGTTCCAGGGCTTCCTGCCCGCGAAACAGGGCAAGCGGAGGGAGACGCTACGGCAGCTCCAGGACGATGATCGCACGCTGGTGTTCTACGAGGCGCCGCACCGTATCGGGGAAGCCTTGACGGACATGCACGAGATCCTGGGCGACCGCGCCGTGCTGGTGGGCCGGGAACTGACCAAGGCCTACGAGGAACTGCTGCGAGGGAGCTTGTCTCAAGTGGCGGCGGCGCTGGACGGGACCACGCCGCGGGGGGAGTTCGTGATTGTGGTGGCGGGCCGGGACGAGGCATCGCCGGTGAACGAAACGATGCTGCGGGCGGAGATCGCCAAGCTCCTTCAGGCCGGGCGCAAGGCCAACGAGGTGGCCAAGCTGATGACGCAGACGTATTCTCTGGTGAAACGCGATGTCTACAAAGTGGTGCTGGAGGTTGCGAAGCGGCGGTGAGGTGTGGAATGGGATGGCGCTAAACTGTCATGTCCGGCCGCCTCGTATCTCACCTCGCAGTTCGGAGAACTCTCGTCCCAACTCGTGAACTTCCTTCTCCAACCCGTTTATTCGGCCGTCAAGCCGGTCCATTCTACCATCCAGCCGATTCTCAAGCCGCACCATCACGCGCCAGTTGAACGCCGCCAGGGCTAGCCCGACCCCAATCATCGTGATGATCTCTCCCGTCATATCTCCTCCACGCATGGCACGTGCGCCTGTGTCCAATACTAGAGTATTTCGGCGGTTCCGGTCAATTCTTTAATTATTATTCCTTTAGTGGCTGTTCGTTGGCTGGTGGACGCCCAGGGCGCGGCTTACTTGCCCCAGTCCCGGGAGTAGCGGAAGTCGCGGTCGATGGTGCGGTGGGAGACCTTGGCGATAACAGGGAGGCGGCGCTTGAATTGGGAGGTCATGATGCGGCGGGCGATGTCGTCGACGAAATCGGGCTCGAAGCCCTGGTCAATGAGCTCGGTGCGGCCGTAGCGCTGGTCCACCATCAGGTAGAGCAGCTCGTCCACCGCGCGGTAGCTGAAGCCCAGCTCGGCCTCGTCCGTCTGGCCGGCCCAGAGGTCCGCCGAGGGTTTCTTGTTTACGATCACGTCGGGGACGCCGACGGCCTCGCTCAAGGCCCACACCTGGGTCTTGTAGAGGTCGCCCAGGGGATTCAGGGCGGAGGCCATGTCACCGTGCAGGGTGCCGTAACCCAGCAGCAATTCGGTCTTGTTGCTGGTGCCCGCCACCAGCGCGTCCCACCGGGCGGAGTGGTCGTAGAGGATGGTCATGCGCTCCCGGGCCATCTTGTTGCCCCGCCGCTTGGGGTCGGCGTCCGGGAACGTGGCGAAGTAGGCGTCGATCTGCGCCGTGATCTCCACGGTGGCGGAGCGGATGCCGCTTTTCTCCACCACCAGCCGGCCGTGCTCCAGGCTCTCGGGGCTGGAGCTTTTGTAGGGCATCATGATGCCCAGCACCTGGTCCGGGCCCAGTGCCTCCGCCGCCAGCATGGCGCTGAGGCTCGAGTCCACCCCGCCGGAGAGGCCAACAACCACCCGTTCGAGGCCGACCTTGCGCACCTCGTTCCGGATGAACGCCACCAGGATGCGGCGCATGAGTGAGACGTTGGTGGGGATCATCGGACCTACCCGTTGCGGATGCGCTCCAGCTCGCGGATGGTGAGGTCCACGTCCTCGTCGCGCATTAGCGGCGCCCGGGTACGCTTACGCCGCACCACCTCGTCGGACACCTCGCCGGCCACGAACGCTTCCTCGTAGTAGTCCGCCTTGCACACCGTGCGGCCGAAAGGATCGAGGATGCCGGAGCCGCCCCAGAAACCCACCCCGTCCTCGAAGCCGACCCGGTTGGCGTGGACCACGAACACACCGTAGGTCTCGGCGTAGCTCCGGGTGAGGAGCTCCCAGTAACGCGCGTTGTCGTCCTGTTCCGCACCGTCGGTGACGCCCCGCAGGGGGCTGGAAGATGGACAGAGGATGGACAGGGCTCCGTCCAGCGCCGCGAGGTGGACGGTGGACGGATGCCAGAGGTCCTCGCAGATGAGCAGCGCGAGCCGGCCGTGCCGGGTGTCGAACGCCCTCAGCCGGTCGCCCCGGGCGAAGTAGCGCTGCTCGTCGAACATGCCGTAGGTGGGAAGGTACACTTTCCGGTGGATGTGGCGGACCTCGCCGTCCTCCAGATACACCGCGGCGTTGTAAAACCGGTGATCCTGGCTCTCGAGCACCAGTCCCGCCACCAGCGAGACGTCGCGGCTCAATGCCTGGAGCCGCTCCATCTCCGGGCTCGACAGCCGAACCGCCACGTCCGGCACCATGTCGCGCAGGAAGTAGCCCGTGAGGCTCAGCTCGGGGAACACCACGACGTCCACGTCCTGCGCGGCCGCCTGCCGCACGCCGGCCTCGTAGAGGGCCAGGTTCGCCGCCACGTCCCCCAATTTCGGATTGATCTGTGCCATGCCCACTCGGAACGACATGAAGGGGGGGCTAACACATTTCGACGAGGGGAGAAAGTGGAGCCCGGGCCGTCCCGGCCACCCCCGGATTCCCGCTTTCCGCGGGAATGACCTCCCCCGGACCTGGGGGACCATCTCATGGCAAGGTATGGCCTCCGGTACTTGTGGAATTCGGAAGGGCGATTGGTTACATCACACTCATGGAGGGGTTCAGAAGAACGGTGGCGGAGAAGGTCGTGGAGGTGTTCGGCCCGGGCGGCCGGGTTACGGGCCTGGATGCGCTCGCGGGGGACGCGTCGTCCCGTCGCTATTTCCGGGCCGTCATCGAGGGGGAGGGAGGGCCGGGTTCGGCCATCGTAATGAGCTGGAACGACTCGGGACTGCCGATCTCCTCGGAGGAGTTGGCGGTGTTCGAGAAACCGCCGGAGGAGTTGCCGTTTCTGAACGTCCACCGGTTCCTGGCGGCGGCGGGAGTCCGCGTGCCGGCCGTCCACGGTCATTGGGTGGATGAGGGGCTCATGCTCCTGGAGGACCTGGGCGACGTTTGCCTCTGGGACCGGGTGCGGGGAGCCGCGGAGGCAGAAGTGATCCGGTGGTACCAAAAGGCCATCGACGAGTTGCTCGTGCTACAGGTCGGCGGCACGCGGGCCAGGAACGACCACTGCATGGGTTTTCGGCAGGCCTTCGACCGGCGGCTGTACCTTTGGGAGTTCGCTCACTTCATCGAGTACGGCCTGGAGGAGGGAGACAAGGGAAGCCTGGGGGCGGTGGAAAGGCGGATCCTGGACGAAGCCTTCGAGCGCATCGCCGGGCATCTCGACAGCCGGCCGCGGGTGCTCAATCACCGGGACTACCATAGCTGGAACCTGATGGTGCACGACGACGCGGTGGCGGTCATCGACTTTCAGGACGCACTGCTGGCGCCAGCCCAGTACGATCTGGCTTCGCTGCTCAATGATCGCGAGACCGATCAGGTCGTCAAGCAGGCAGTGGAGGACCAACTCGTCACCTACTATCTCGAAGGCCTGCGGAAATGGGGAGAACCCCGGCCCGCAAGGGACGAATTCCGGGAAACTTACCTGCTGTCCGCCCTGCAGCGGGACTTCAAGGTGGTCGGCCGATTCCGGTACCTGGAGTTGGTGAAGGGGAAACCCGGCTACAAGCGCTACATCCCACCGACGTTGAAACGCATCGGGAGAAATCTCCGGCGCGCGCCGGGGCTCGAACAGCTCATCCCGGTTCTGGCGGGGCACTTCGAGGAGATCGCGTGAAGGCGATGCTCTTCGCCGCCGGGCTCGGGACTCGGCTGCGGCCCCTCACCGACACCCTTCCGAAATGCCTCGTGCCAGTTAACGGCCGCCCAA
>JAPOQB010000337.1 GCA_026710965.1 Deltaproteobacteria bacterium
AGGAAGACGGCAGCATCGCCGTCCCGGAGGCGCTGCGCCCGTACATGGGGGGGTTGGAGAGGATCGGGTAGGGACCCGCAAGCTAACTCCGTCGTTCCCGCCTTCGCGGGAATGACGTTTCAGGCTTCCAGGTCGGGCCTGCTCCCGGTGGGTGACGAACAGGCCGGCGTGATGGCGGCGACCCGTCAGCCGTCCCCGTAACCGACGACGGCCGGGCTACTTCCGCCGCAAGCTCGGATCGGTAAGGGTGGTATCCTGTCCCGGCGGCGTTTCGTCGAGCGCCTCTTCGAGGGTCGGTCGCGGCGCCCACTCCTCGGGCGGCCGCGCTTCACCGTCCCAGTCCACCTGATCGAGCCCCCAGAAGATTTCCAGGCTGTGGCCGTCGGGGTCCCGGAACTCCACCGATACCTGGCAGCCGGCCCGCCGGCGCCCGTGGAAGTCGATGGGCACGTTGTGCTTCTCGAGATGGTCCCGGGCGCGGAAGACTTCGTCGAGGGTAGGGACCTCGAAGGCCAGGTGATGCAGTTCCCGGCCCCCGGGGGAAACCTCGCTGCCATTGCCGACCAGGCCGAGGCCGTGATGGTCCTCGTTGAAACGCATGAAGACCATCCGGCCGGGGACCATGCTTTCGGGATAGACGTCGGAGACCTTGAAGCCGAGCACCTGGGTGTAGAACCGGACCGACGCGTCGATGTCCCGTACCACCAGCACCGCGTGCCCCATGTTGCCGATGCGGAAGGGCATGTCGGACGGCGGCTGAATGCCTTTCATCGCCTGGACCTCGGCACCGTGCAGTCCTTCCAGGTCGACCTTGCCTCGTTGGGTCATGTTCTTGGCCATGTGCGATTTCCTCCACGCCGGCAACCACGACCGGGCCGGTGCCTTGCGCTTGCTTTACCTGTGCCTTGCGCGATACGTATAGCGCAATCGGCACGCCGAGAGCGAACAAGTGGCGACAAACACGGGAGGCTGACATGAGCGCAAGTTCTCGTACGAGATTCATGGCGTTGACCGCGGCTTTGGCGGTGTTGCTGGCGGCGGGTGCCGCTTCGGCGCAGACCGTCAAGGTGGCGGTTCCGACGTTCCTTACCGGCGGGGGCGCGCCCACCTACGGCGTCCCGGCCAAGAACGGTGTGGAGCTGGTGGTCCGCGCCATCAACGAAGGCACCCTGCCGGCGCCCTACAACAGCGTTGGGATGGCCGGCCGCAAGGTGGATCTGGTGGTGTACGACGAAACCGGCGGCGGCACCAAGCAGGTCACCGAGTTGCGTAACAAGGTGCAGAAGGAGGGCGTGGACGTCGTCGCCGGCTACATCTCCTCCGGGAGCTGCGCGGCCATCGCCCGGGTGGCGGAGGAGCTTCAGGTCCTCACTCTGTTGTCGGTATGCGGCACGCCGCGCATCTTCGAGGAGCTGGTGAAGGAGCCCAAGTACCTCTTCCGCATCATCAACCATAGCACCGGCGGCAACGTGGGCGCCGCCCACTACGTCGTCAGGAAGCTCCGGGGCGAGGTCAAGGACGGCTACATCGGCATCAACCAGAACTACGCGTGGGGCCAGGATGCCTGGCGCGATTTCAACCTCGCCATGCAGACCCTGGCCCCGGAATTGAAGCCCGCCAACAAGCAGCAGTTTCCCAAGCTCTTCTCCGGCCAGTACGGCACCGAGATCTCGGTACTGCTCAGGGCCAAGCAGAAGCTGGTGCACTCGAGCTTCTGGGGCGGCGACCTCGAGGCCTTCATCGCCCAGGGCTCGGCCAGGGGGCTGTTCAAGCGCAAGAGGTTCGTCCTCCCGGTGGGCGAGATCACGGCCAACCGGCTCGGCAAGAAGTTCCCGCCGGGACAGCTCGCGCGCGGTCCCTATGGACTGTACGCGGAGGGCATCGACACCCCGCTCAACAAGTGGTTCCGGAGCGAATTCCGCAAGGCCTACAAGCAGCCGCCTTCGTCGCCGGCCTATCACTACGCCGACAGCATCGTGGCGGCCAAGTATGCCTACGACACGGCCATGAAGGCCAATGGCGGCAAGTTCCCGTCCACGGACCAGGTGATCAAGGCGCTGGAGCACGCCACCTTCGACATCCTCGCCGCCAAGGTCAAGATGGCCCTCGGCAAGGGCCACCAGGCGGTCACCTCGGACCGCTGGGGCTATGCCGAGTGGGACGATGCCAAGGGCGAGATCGTGGTCAAGGACGTGGTGGAGTTCAAGGCCGAGTGCGTGAACCCGCCGGAAGGGGTCAACGCGGCGGACTGGGTCAAGAACGGCATGAAGGGCGCCAAGTGCGACTGAGCGGCGCTCCGGCC
>JAPOQB010000389.1 GCA_026710965.1 Deltaproteobacteria bacterium
GCGAGGGATGCGATCTCCGACACGTGCCGGACGCCATTCCGGTCCATGACCTGCAGAAGCTCCTCCGCCAGCCTCCGGGCGATCATCGGGCCGCGGTAGGGAAGGGCGCTGTGGACCTGCACCAGCGAGCAGCCGCTTTCCATCATCATGGTGCAGGCGTCATGGCCGTCGAAGATGCCGCCGTTGCCCACCAGCGTGAGGCGGCCGTCCAGGCGGGCGGCGGCGCCGCGGACCTGGTCCAGCGCCTTGGGGAAGAGCGGCGGGCCGCTGTAGCCGCCCTTAGCCGGATCCGGGTTGACGGCGGGATCGATGGTGGTGTTGCCGATGATGACGGCGTCGATTGCGGGATCGAGCAGTTCGCGGCACTTGGCCAACGCGATGTCGCGGAGAATCGGCGGCATGTCCGGGGCAAACTTGGGCCAGAGAGGCTTGCGCTGCGCCATGCCGGCGGACCGGGCCAGATCGTCGGCCTTCCGCACCAGGCGGGTCAGCAGCGTGTCGAGCCGGCTGCCCTCCTGCAGCTCCCGCAGGTGCAGCGTGTTGGGAGAGCTGATGCAGAGTTCGAAGAAATCCGCATACGGATAGAGCTTCTCAAGGGAATAGGCGTAATCCTCGAAGGCTTCGTCGATGGGCGTTTGCCGCGCCTTTCCGAGGCTGATGCCCAGGGGGACCGGCAGCTTGGGCTGACGTTCCAGCACCCTTGCCAGAGTGTCCGCGCCCCGGTTGTTGAAGCCGAGACGGTTCCACAGCGCCCGGTTCGGGACGTCCCGGAACAGGCGCGGCCGTGGGTTGCCGGGCTGACCGCTACGAGGAGTCACGGACCCGACCGTGACGAAACCGAAGCCGAGCGCCGCCAGCGCCGGCGCGGCGATGCCGTTCTTGTCGAAGCCCGCCGCCAGGCCGATGGGGTTCCTGAAGCGCATCCCGCACAGGGTCTGCTCGAGCCGCGGCTCCGGCGCCGGTTCGCCTCCGGCCAGCAGCGCCTGCAGCCACGGCCGGGAGTTCGCCCGCCGCAGCAGGCTCAGGGCGCCGTTGTGTGCGGTTTCGGCGTCGACGCGGAACAGCAGCGGCGCCAGGATCTTCTCGTAGAACATCGACGGTGAATCAGGATGCGCGTTCAATCGCCTTCGAAAATCCACTCCAGCAGCGACATCCGGATGAACATGCCGTTACCCGCCTGCCGAAAGTACCAGGCTCTCGGGTCCGCGTCGACTTCCTGCGGGATCTCCGAGAGGCGCGGCAGCGGGTGCATGAGCACGGCGTGCGGCTTCATGAGGTGGAGTTGCAGGGCGCCGATGACGAACCGGGAGTGCAGCTCTTCATAAGCCGACTCCGAGCCCAGGCGTTCCTTCTGGATGCGCGTCCAGTACACCACGTCGCTTTGGGGCAGGGCGGTCTCCAGGCGCGACTCCTCGGCGAAAGCGACGCCTTTCTCCTCAAGGTGCTGCTTGATATCGGAGCCCATCCCGAGTGTTTCCGGCGCCACGAAGAGGAGCCGGATGCCGTCGAACTTCGCCAGCAGGTAGGCCAGGGAACGCGCCGTCCGGCCGTTGGCCAGATCTCAGCCGATGGTCACCGTCAGGCCGTCGATGGTGCCCAGGGCCTGGTGGATCGTGTAGAGATCCAGCAGCGCCTGGGTGGGATGCTGGCCGGCGCCGTCACCGGCGTTGATGATGGGCACCGAGCTGTATCGGGCGGCGCGCTCGGCCGCCCCGATCTCGTCCGGGTAGTACTCGCACAGGACCCGGATGGTGTCCTCGAGGCTCTCGCCCTTGATGGCGGAGGAGAACTCGCGCGCGTTTTCCGTGGCCACCACGCTCATTCCGAGGCGCTGGGCCGCCGCGCCGAAGGACATCCGCGTCCGGGTGGAGGGCTCGTAGAAGACGCTGAACAAGGTCTTCCCGCGATGGAGCTGGGTGAGGGCGAGCTTCTCCGAGGGGATGGTCATCCGGCGGCGGAACTCATCCGCCCGCCGAAACAGCCCGTCCAGGATCGAGCGGTTGAACTGCTGGGAATACAGTACGTGTCGCATGGCCCCGGTCGTCGCCAGGGCGGGGGAGCCTACAGGTCGTTGCGCCTTGGCGGTACTGAAACGTCCCGCTGGGGTTGTTGCCGGTCCGCGGGGTAGGGGCGGCTAGCCCGCCTGGTCCAAGGCCTGTTGGGGCAGCACGGTTTGCGAACCGACAACGACCGGCTTCGGCGCGGTGTTCGGGCCGAAGTCGATCTTGCAACCGGCGAGGTCGCCGGCCAGTTTCACCTTGCCACTGTTGACGAGATGGATGACGACTGCCTTCAGTTCGTCGGGGGTCTTGGCATATTCGCCCACCGCGTTGATGACGTCGAGAAGCGTGAGTGAGTTCATCGTTGGGTCCTCATTCGAAGAAGATTTTCTGTGTTCTGTTGACGCAAACACCGTGCCACGCCTTGGGCCACTCCAACATGTTGAAATAGCGTGGTTTTGGGAAACCCTCGGAACGTGACTATCGACAGAATCGTCGATCTGTGACGTTCTCGTCGACGGTTTCGTGTCGTCTGATGAGGCGCGCAACCAGCGGCGTCGTAGTTGCAAGAACGCGGATGTAGAAACCCCCCGGGGGCCGGTTACGGCTCGATCCCGAGGGGAATTAGCTGGTGTGTCAACAGAACCAGCCGTATATACTACGGATTATCCCAGTTTGTCAATAGGAAAGGTAAGGCATCCTACTTTCGGGACCCTATTTCCTCGATCAACTGGGGGATGACCTTGAAGACGTCGCCGACGATGCCGAGGTCGCACATCTGGAAGATCGGGGCGTCGGCATCCTTGTTGACCGCAATGATCAGCTTGGAGTCCTTCATGCCGGCTAGGTGCTGCACGGCGCCGGAGATGCCGCAGGCGATGTAGAGCTCGGGCTTGACGGTCTTGCCGGTCTGGCCGATCTGCAGCGAGTACGGTACCCAGCCCGAGTCCACCACGGCCCGGGTGGCGCCCACGGCGCCGCCGAGCAGGTCCGCCAACTCCCGCAGCATGTCGAAGTTCTCGGCCCCGGCCAGGCCGCGGCCGCCGGCGACGATGACGTTGGCGCCGTCCAACTGCGGACCCTCGGCCTTGGCGGTGACCCTTTCCTTGACCCGCACCTTGCAGAGCTCGGCGCCGTCCGCGGCGGCGACTTCCTCCACCACCGGAGTCTTGGGGTTGTGGGCGGGCTCGAAGGCCTTGGGCCTCACCAGCAGGAGCTTGACGTCGTCGTGCACCAGCGTGGAGGTGTTCCAGTAGCTGGCTCCCAGGGCGGGAATCCTGGCCTCGACGGTGCCGTCCGTCAGGGTGAAGTCGGCCACGTCCGTGATGGCGCCGCAGTCGAGGCTGGCGCTGATGGCCGCGGCCACGTCGCGGCCGCCGTAGCTCGATGCGAACAGAACCGCCGCCGGCTTGTGCTGGCGGATGAGGCCTTCCACCACCGCCGCCGCGGGTAGCGTCAGGTATTCATGAAAGACCGGGTCGGCCGACCGGTAGACCTTGCTTGCGCCGTGCTCGCCCAGCAACTCCACGGCGCCGTCGGGGGCCGGTCCGAGCAGGATCGCCTCGGCGGTGCCCACCTGGGCGGCCTTGGTGATCATCTCCAGCGTCGTGGAGGTGACGGCGCCATCCACGACTTCGCCATAAACCCAAATGATATCGGACATCTATATTACCTTGGCCTCGGCCAGGAACTGGGCGATGCGCTTGCCCCCCTCGCCCTCGTCCTCCACCACCTCACCGGCTGCGCGTTGCGGCGGCCTGCCAATCTCCAGGACCTTCTCCCGGGCTCCCGGCTCGCCCACGTCATCCGGCGTGAGGCCGAGGTCCTCGACGGAGTACTCCAGGATCTCTTTTTTCTTGGCCGACATGATGCCCTTGAGTTGCGGGTAGCGCGGCTCGTTTATGCCGCTGGTGACGGTCACCAGCGCCGGCAGCTCCGCCTCCACCACGTCGTAGCCGGTCTCGCTCTGGCGCTTGATGGACAGGGTCGAGCCGTCCACGGTCATCTCGTTGGCGAAGGTGACCGGCGGGACCCCCAGCAGCCGTGCGATCTGGCCCGGCACGATGCCGGAGTAGCTGTCGCTGCTCTCGGTGCCGCAGATGATGAGATCGAAAGGCTTCTTGCGGATGGCCGCGGCCAGGGCCTTGGCCGTCGCCAGCGCGTCCGACCCCGCCAGGGCGTCGTCGAAGATGTGCACCGCGGAGGTGGCCCCCATGGCCAGCGCGGTCCGTATGCCGATGGTGATCTCGTTGAATCCCATGGTCACCAGCGTGACCGTGCCGCCCACCTGCTCCATCAGCCGCAACGCCTCTTCCACCGCGCTGGCCGCGGCCGGATCCAACTCGTGCGCCACGCCCTTGCGGATCATCCGCCTGGTGGCGGGGTCGATCTCGATGGTGACGGTGCTGGCAGGGATGATCTTGCCACAGACCACGATATCCAAGGGTGCGAACCTCCGGTAAGGGTAGTGGGAGCCGGTGATGCCCGGCTATGGCGAGTTCGAAAGGGACGGTGGAAGGGGGAGGGTTTCCGGATCGGCTACTCCAGCCACTCGGATACCTTCCCCTCCATCACCATGTCGAGGACTTCCCGGCAGTCCTGGAGAGCCTGGTCCACGATCTTCTCGTCCTTGATGTTGGGGACCGCCCGGTTGACGGCCCCGTGGACCGCGGCGATGCAGGCCTTGAGGTGCTCGTCGATCTCCGCCGAATGGGGTGCCTGTGCCATTTCCATTTCCGTATCAGGTGTAGAGCCGGCCCTCGTTGGGGTCGGGGATTTCGAGGCCCATGTCCGTGATCAGGGCATTGATCTCCGCGGTGTACTCTGCCCGCTGCTGGCGGTTGGTGCGCCTCTTGAGGCCCCAATAACGGTACCGCTCGGAGCGCCTGGAATCCGACTTGCCGAACATGTCCAGGCCCTTCACGTACCAGTAGTTCACCGCGTTCTGGATGCGCTCCCTGGACTCGTCACCGCCTTCGGCCATCTCACGGGTCATGTTGGTGCCGAAGGAGATGTGCGCGACTTCTTCCTGCTCCATGGTGGGAAGGATCTCGGCAAGCGGCAGGTAGCTGCAGTCCTCGAACTCCTCGAGCTGGAAGCGTCCGACCCGGTCGATGAGAAAGCCGAAGACCGCGAAATCTTCCCAGGTGGTGATCTTGCCGCGGAACGCCTCCACGTAGCGTTTCTGATTGGGCCAGCTCAGGACGTAGGACACGTCCTCGCCGATGTCTCCGGCCAGCTTGGCCATCTTGCGGTAGTGGTCCACCTCTTCCGCCGCGGTGCGCGCCACCACGAGCTGGTAGAGCTTCGTCGGGGCGTTGGGGAGCATGTCGTCGATGTAGAGATGCGGCCCGCCGATCTCGCAGTCGCACTGGATCGCAAGCACGCGCTTCAACAGATCCTGGTACTCCGGATCCATCTTCTCGAAGTCTTTGAGCTCGAC
>JAPOQB010000565.1 GCA_026710965.1 Deltaproteobacteria bacterium
GGCGGTGGTGGAGGCGTCGCTCGAGCGGATTCCCCTGCTGGTGCTGAGCGGCGACCGCCCGCCGGAGCTGCAGGACGCCGGCGCCAACCAGACCATGGACCAGGTCAAGTTCTTCGGCGGCTACGCCGAGTGGTCGGCGACCCTCCCGTGTCCTTCCACCGGCATCGATCCGGCGGTGGTGCTGACCACGGTGGACCAGGCGGTGAGCCGCGGCCGGTCCGGCGGCGCCGTGCACATCAACTGCATGTACCGCGAACCTCTGGCCCCCACGGGTCAAGGGGAAGACTTCGAAGCCTATCTGGAACCGGTGCGCGCGTGGCGCGACGCGGACCATCCTTACACCCGTCACACGAGCGCACCGGCCCGCCCGGAACCGGAACTGCTGGCGGATTTGGCCGAGCTGGTTACGCGCCGACCGCGCGGCCTCGTGGTCGCCGGCCGGCTGGCGGGTCCAGCGGAGTGCGCGGCGGTGGCCGACCTCGCCGAGGCGCTGGGCTGGCCGCTCCTTCCCGACGTGACCTCGGGGCTCCGGCTGGACAGCAGGCCCGGGACCGCCGTGCCCTACCAGGATGTCTTGCTGGGCTCCCGGGAGTTTATGCGGCAGCACCCCATCGAGGCCGTGATACACGTCGGCGGCCGGTTCACCTCGAGACGGCTGCCGGACCACCTGGAGGCTGTCCCGCCGAAGGACTACGTTGTCGTGGACCAGCATCCGGACCGCCAGGACCCCATTCACCGGGCGACGAGGCGGTTCCAGCTCCCGGTGGCGGAGTTCTGCGGCGCCTTGAGGAAGGCGGTCGCGAATGTCCGGCCGGCTGGTGAAGCGGTGAATGCTCCCGCGGTCAGGGAACCCGGTGGAGCCCCGGACGCCGGCTGGCTGGCGAGCTGGCAGCGGGCGTCGGCGCACGTCGGCGAGCGCCTCGATGAGCTGCTGTCCCAGGACCGGACCCTGAACGAGCCCAAGGTCGCGCGGCTCGTCTCCCGCCATATCGGCGCGGGCGAAGGGCTGTACCCGGCGTCGAGCATGCCCGTCCGCGACCTGGACACCTTCGGCCGCGCCGGGCCGGAGCCGCCGGTGGTGACCGCCAACCGGGGCGCCAGCGGCGTCGACGGCACCATCGCCACCGCCACCGGATTCGCCCGGGCCCTGGGCCAGTGCGCCACCCTCATGATCGGCGACCAGGCGTTCCTCCACGACCTGAACTCCCTCCGGCTGGCGCGGACCCTCGACACGCCGTTCGTCATCGTCGTCTTGAACAACGACGGCGGCGGCATCTTCTCGTTTCTCCCCATCGCCGGCTTCTCCGACGTCTTCGAGCGCTACTTCGGCGCCCCCCACGGCATGACCTTCGAACACGCCGCCGCGCAGTTCGAGCTCGAATACGCCAGACCGTCCACGACGGACGAATTCGTCGACGCCTACGGCCAGGCCCGGGTCCGGGCCGGCGCCACCGTCATCGAGGTCCGGACCGCGCGCCGGGAAAACGTCGACCTGCACTTGAATCTGCGAGAGGCGGCGATGGAAGGGCTCTGACAGGTTGTTGAAA
>JAPOQB010000351.1 GCA_026710965.1 Deltaproteobacteria bacterium
CATGCGGGCCGCCACGGTGATTTCCTTGATGAACTTGGTGAACAGCTTGCCTCGCTTGGCGTCCTTGGCCGCCTTCTTGTGCTTGATGGTGCTCCACTTGGAATGACCGGACATGGCGCGAACCTCTCCTCGAACAGGACTGGTCCCGAGCCCGGGACCGTATGCGGCGCCGTCGCAACGAATCGGGCTCTGAAACAGAGGCCACGGAGAGTGGCCGCGACCAGGTCCGCGGCCAGGGGCGGCGGCGAGAGCCCACGACGCCTTCACGATGAAAAAGTACCACAATTCAGGTGGCTCCGTAAACGGAGCCCCCGGGCGGCGCGGCCGCGGGTCACTGCTTCCATGCGGCCGGCATTGCGGTATAATCAGGTCTTGATGGTTTCCGCACGTCTTTGGCGATGTGCCGCCGGCCTCATGCCCTGGGCCGTCGTCCTGCTCCTGTACTCCGCCTGCGCCCCTTCGAAGCCGACAGCGCCGCCGGCCCGCGTTTCGACGCCTCCCTCCGTGCCGCTCTCGCAGCAGGGTGTCGCGTCCTGGTACGGGCCCGGCTTCCACGGCAAGAAGACCACCAGCGGAACCGTCTACGACCAGCACGGCATGACCGCCGCGCACCAGACCCTGCCGCTGGGCTCCAGCGTGGAGGTCACCAACCTCACCAACGGCACGACGGTCACCGTGCTGATCAACGACCGGGGACCCTTCGCCAAGGGCAGAATCATCGACCTGTCGTACGCCGCCGCCCAGGCGGTGGACATGGTCCGGCCGGGAACGGCCCCCGTGCGCGTCGACGTCCTGGACACCGGCGGATACCCGCTCACGGCCATCCCCGACCGTCTCGACTATACCCTGCAGGTCGGGGCGTTCTCGGAGCTGGGCAAGGCCCGCGAGCTGAAGGCCCGGCTCGAGCACCGCTACGACAGGCCGGTGGCGATCGAGCCCCACGACGGCTACCACCGGGTCCGCCTCGGAACCTTCACCGGCTACGACGAAGCCAAGGCGTACGGCGCCCGCCTGTCCCGGGAGGGGCTGCCAGTGGTGGTGGTGGAGGTGTGGCCAGCCGTGGCGGAGTAGGGGCCGGCTTCAGACCCGCCAGGGCCCCGTGACGCCGGATCGAAACTGATCCGAAGCCTGGTGCCCATGGCGCGAGCGATCCTCTCCAGCCACTAGATGCAAAGCCTTTCCCATCACCGCGGGTTCCCTTGCGGCGCGTAACGCGGCGCGCTACAGTGATGTATGAGAATCAGGCACAAGGGTCTGCGGGCGCTGCACGAACGGGACAACGCCGCACGGCTTCCGGCTGGCCTGGTGCCACGGCTCCGGCGCATCCTGTTCCGCCTGCAAGAGGCGGCTCATCCGCGTGACGCCGACGCGCCCGGCTTCCGGCTGCATCCGCTGAAGGGCGACCGCGCGGGTCAGTGGAGCGTTGACGTCTCCGGCAACTGGCGCGTGGTGTTCCGTTTCGAGGATGGCGAGGTCGTGGACGTGGACCTGATCGACTATCACTGACCCGGAGGGAGAGTTGACCATGAACGAAATTGCAAGTGATCGCGTCGGCCCGATGCTCAACCCGCCGCACTTGGGCGAACTGGTCCGCGAGAGCATGGAGGGGGTGGGCTGGAACGTCACCGAGACGGCGGCGCATCTTGGCTGCGAGCGCGGAACGCTGTCGCGCCTACTGAACGGCAAGGCGGGCGTGTCCGCGAACATGGCGCTGGCGCTGGAGGATATAGGCTGGGGGACCGCCGATCACTGGATGCGGATGCAGGCGAGTTACGAGCTTGCGCAGGCGCGCCGGGACCGGGAAGCGACAGAACGGCACGCAGGCGCTTTGCACACATGATCCGTTCTCAAACGCACCGCTCGCCTGCTCACCTGCCTTCGTATTCAACTCGGATGGAAGGCTGCACGATGTCGACGAGCCAGATGTCCTGTTTTCAGACCCGCCCGCCGCCTTGGCCCAGAAAGTACCTGTCGCCTTCCCGGCGCACCCGTTCCTCGGCCACGAGCTTCAGGAGGTGGGCCTCGACGGAGGAATGGGCCACGCGCATCAGCGCCTGCGGGTAGTCCACGTAGATGACCTCCACCAGGTCGCCGATGGAGTGACGTCCATCCCTTAACCCCTGCAGAATCTGGTCTTCCCGCATCAGCCGGTGGTCGATGTACTCGCGGATCTTGGCCATGGGCTCGGTGACGAACGGGCCGTGGCCCGGAAGCAGCAGGTCGATGTCCAACGACAGGAGCTTTTCCAGCGACTCCATGTAGTGGGCCATGTTCCCTTCGCCCGCCGGCACCACCGTGGTGCCCTTGCCCAGGATGTGGTCGCCGGAGAAGAGGATCTTCTTCTCGCGCTCGTAGAAGCAGCAGTGCCCGGCCTCGTGCCCCGGGGTGAACACCACCTCGAGCTCGCCGCCGTCGTAGGCGATGCGATCGCCCTCGTCATAGGTGAAGTCCTCGCCGCCGAGATGACCCGCGCGCACCCGCGAGATGCCCACCTCGGCGCCGGTCCGCTGCTTCAGCGCCAGCGCGCCGCCGCAGTGGTCCATGTGGATGTGGGTGAGCAGGATCCGGGTGATGCGGCTGCCGCCCAGCGCCTCCATCTCGGCCAGCAGCCCGTCGAGGTTGGCGTCGGAGCCCAGGGCGACGTCGATGACCGTGATCTCCTCGCGGCCCAGTAGATACTGGTTGGTGCCCCGGAGGGTCATATACCCTGGATTGGTGGCCGTGAGGCAGCGGATCTCCTCGGCGTTCTCTACCTGGGGCATGGCCTTGTACTCCTCATGTTGCGCGCGCAGTCCTTTCTTGTAAACTACCGCGCCGGCAACCGCGGGCGCAAGGCGCCCAACAACCGCGTGAAGCCTCGACACGCGCTACGCGCATCTCGCGGGCACGGAAAGCAGGTGCGCGAGCGTCAGAAGCGGTGACGAAGCGAGAACCTGAACGCGGGCGATGGATCGATGGAATGGTCGTGGACTTCGATCTTGATCGGCCAGCTCGACGTGCCATGGAGGTCCAAGCCGAAGATTCGCCGGACGGACTGATCGCCCGAATGACGAATCAAGCCGACATGCGGCCGCATCATTCCAAGGAAGGGGCCGCCCCAAAGGCCGTATCCGGCTTCGCTTCGCAGACCCACGCCGGCCGGACGTCCGGCAGCCCGGGACACCAGCCGTGTGTCAAGATCCAGCCCGAAACCGCGGCCGCGACTCTCCGGAGCGAAGCGCACGCCGCCCCCGAGGCGCCAGGAATCCTGCTCGTAGTCGCCGAGGCCGAACGAGCCCCCGGCATTCCCCGTCAGGGTAAGGCGGGGATGGATGACGCCGTCCACGGACACGGAGCCTCTTGCCTCCAGTTGACCGCCCTCGGGTCCGTCCCCGGTCAAATGCGTGTAGGCGATGGACACCGAGGGCGCGCCAACAACCGGCGCACTCCACGCCAGGCCGGCGCGATAGTCGAGGCCGCGCATCGTGGGCAGCGAGGATGAAATCCGGTCGCCTCCCTCGATGTCGAAGGCGAACGAGTCGATGCCGGCTTCGGCTTGAAGCTCTCCGGACAGCACGTCGGCCACGGGAACAGAGGCGCCCACGGCGTGAGTGAAAAGGCGCACGTCGGAGTCGGACCACGACGGGAAGCCCGGATCGTCGCGGTGGCCCAGGCGGCCGATGCCTGCGCCCAGCGACGCCCAAAGGTGTCCGCCGGTCGGCGCGTGCCACGCGGCAAAGGGATGCAGCGACAGGATGTCGGTGTCGTGCTCGCCGGTGCGGTAGCCCCGTTCAGACAGACCTGCCGCCGCCCGGTAGTGAAGATCGGTGCCGGTGAACGAGGCGACCAATCCCGCCTGCCAGGCGCCGGCTCCTGTCTCGGCGCCGAAAGTCACCGATTCGCTGTTTCCGGAGTAGTCGAAGCCTTCACTCTGCCCTGACAGCGAAGCGAGGCCGACCTCCGGCGCAACCGCGAACGACGCCTGTTCCGAGCCGGGCGACCACCCGCGGACCCGATCGCGAACGGCGGCATGGGCCACCTCGGTGGCACGCCTCGCATGCACCGGTCCCAGCGCCTCGTGGACCGGGTTGGAGACTTCTCCGAAAATGGGGGGACGCGGTAGCGGCGCGGTGGTGTCCGGACACCGGTACTCGCCGCGGTTATCGCCACTGTTGGGGTCCGGGTTTGCATTGGGTTCCCAGAACGCGTCGTCGCGTACTCGAAGCTGGACGTGGATGAAGTCTCCAGGTTTGAGGGGAGGGGCGACGCTGTCGTCTTCGGGACAATTACCATGGGGGCCGGTATTAACTTGGAAATCGAGGCAAAGAGCGTCATGCTCGTTTTGACCAACCTTAACCAGGTAACGGTACGTGTTGGGGGTACCGAGGACTGGTGGCGGATCTGGGTTGGTGAACGCAAGTGCGCGGCGGCCCGGATCGAAAGACAACAAGTTGGGAAATTCAGGCGAAAAGGGCGCTCCAGGCAATTCGTACGTTTCCGAGCCTGCTCCACCGTGCGCACGGGGCAATGTCGCGACCTCAAACAGTACTTCTTGGCGGGGAACTATGCACCAACCCTGCCCAGGTTCGACCGTCCTGGTCCTGAAGCGCCAAGCTCTGTTTTCGAGAGGTTCGACGACAAGGACGAGCGACCGCGAAACGGACGCGGACGAACTGTCCGTCACCCGATAGGTACAGTTCGGCCCACGGTACTCCGCGTTGGGCGTTCCCGACAGAACGCGGGTGTTGGAATGAAATTCGAGCCCGGCGGGTAGCACACAGTCGACCAACTCGTAGGTGTACGGTTCTACGCCGCCCGAGGCCACTGGGAAGAGTATCCCTCCGAACCTTCCGATTTTGAAAGTGAGTTGTTTATGTCGGTTACCGTTGGTTACAACCTCGGGAACCTCGACACGGCCGAATTTCTCCGCGGCTTCGAGTGCATCCATGATCTCCATGGGGAGTTCCAGCGGTTGTTCCACCGAAACCGTCAGCCTGAGCCCATACGAAACGCTCCGCGCCGGCCGAAAACCGGGGTCGGATTCGGTGACCCGGAAGGTGCAGAAGAACGTCTTGCCGCTGTCAACCGCGGGTCCCGTCCCCGCAAGTATTCCTTGGTCCGCGAAGAGCGTCACCCAGTCAGGACAGCCGTCAATACTCGATTCGTAAGGTTGAACCCCGCCAGAGATGCGCGGAAGCCGATGCTCAACCGCTTGATCGACAGGAAACTCGAGATCGAGCGTCTGCTTCCCCTCGGGCAGGTCGACAGAAAGTTCCGGCGGTTCCGAGGGGGGAGGACTGACCGTCAGCCTGAGCCCATACGATACGCTCCGCGCCGGCCGAAAACCGGGGTCGGATTCCGTGACCCGGAAGGTGCAGAAGAACGTCTTGCCGCGATCAACCGCGGGTCCCGTCCCCGCAAGTGTTCCCTGGTCCGCGAAAAGCGTCACCCAGTCAGGACAGCCGTCGATACTCGATTCGTACGGTTGAATCCCGCCAGAGACGGGCGGAAGCAGATGCTCAACCGCTTGATCGACAGGAAACTCGAGATCGAGCGTCTGCTTCCCCTCGGGCAGGTCGACAGAAAGTTCCGGCGGTTCCGAGGGGGGAGGACTGACCGTCAGCCTGAGCCCATACGATACGCTCCG
>JAPOQB010000212.1 GCA_026710965.1 Deltaproteobacteria bacterium
CGCCAAGTCAAACCGACCGTCGCAGACGGTATTTCGCTGCGGAACCTGCGGGTTCCAGGCGAACGCCGACCACAATGCGGCGCTCAACATCCTGGTGCGGGCGGGACTTCCGCCCACACCCGTTTCGGCCCGCGGGACTGGGGCAGCTGCACGGCGAGGAGCGCTCCCTCCCTGGTCGACCGCAAGGCCGATCACAGGGACTCCCGCGACCCGTGAACCGGATATGCGTGGTGTCAACCATCGTATATAAGTCCCATTGCCCTTGGTGTAGCAGGTAGCAGAATTCTTGAACTTGCCCGTGGCCTGCACTATCATGGTCGGCCAATCTGTTGTGGCACAGAAGGAGGAAAGCTGTCCCTGATACTGGTCCGTCCCGGACTGTCCGCACATCGGCGCGCCGGCTTCCGGATCGCCGCCGCGACTGGACATGGTTCGGGCCGACGTAGCTCAATCGGCAGAGCTCTTGTCTTGTAAACAAGTGGTTATCGGTTCGAGTCCGATCGTCGGCTCTGCCGGCCTCAGGGATACCTAACATGCCAAACAGGGGCGAGTGCCCGAGTGGACAAAGGGATCTGACTGTAAATCAGACGGCGATCGCCTTCGGTGGTTCGAATCCGCCCTCGCCCATGACCCGGGCCCACATAGCTCAGTCGGTAGAGCACCTTCTTGGTAAGAAGGAGGTCACCGGTTCAAGTCCGGTTGTGGGCTCTCTGGCCCCCGCGCCGACAGGCTGTGGCCGGCCGGCACGGCGGCTCGCCGATACGGACATGCATGCACTGAACAGCTCGCAGGAAGAGGAAGATGGCCAAGGCGGTATTTGAGCGGACGAAGCCCCATGTGAACGTGGGCACGATCGGGCATGTGGATCACGGCAAGACGACGTTGACGGCGGCGATCACGAAGGTGCTGTCGCTGCGGGGTCTGGCGGACTTCGAGGCCTTCGACCAGATCGACAATGCGCCGGAGGAGCGGGACCGGGGGATCACGATCGCGATTTCGCACGTGGAGTACGAGTCGGATGCGCGGCACTATGCGCACGTGGACTGTCCGGGGCATGCGGACTACATCAAGAACATGATTACGGGTGCGGCGCAGATGGACGGGGCCATGCTGGTGGTGTCGGCGCCGGACGGGGCCATGCCGCAAACGCGCGAGCACATTCTGCTGGCGCGGCAGGTGGAGGTGCCGGCGATGGTGGTCTTCCTGAACAAGGTGGACATGATGGACGACGAGGAGCTTTTGGAGCTGGTGGAGCTGGAGTTGCGCGAGCAGCTGGACGAGTACGAGTTTCCGGGGGACGACATTCCGGTGATCCGGGGGTCGGCGCTGGCGGCGCTGGAGAGTGCGAGCACGGATCCGGAGGCGCCGGAGTATGCCTGCATCCAGGAGCTGATTGCGGCCGTGGACAGCTACATTCCGGAGCCCTTGCGGGACGTGGAGCGCAGCTTCCTGATGCCGATCGAGGACGTCTTCTCGATCAAGGGCCGGGGCACGGTGGTGACGGGCCGCGTGGAGCGGGGCCTGATCAAGCCGATGGAGGAGGTCGAGATCGTGGGGCTGAAGGCCACGCACCGGACGACGGTGACGGGGGTCGAGATGTTCCGCAAGCTGCTGGACGAGGGGCGCGCCGGGGACAACGTGGGCTGCCTGCTGCGGGGGGTGGACCGGGACGCGGTGGAGCGGGGGCAGGTGCTGGCGCAGCCGGGCAGCATCACGCCGCACACGCGCTACCGGGCCGCGGTCTACGTGCTGACCTCGGAGGAGGGGGGGCGGCACAAGCCCTTCTTCCCGGGCTACCGCCCGCAGTTCTACATCCGCACGCTGGACATCACGGGCTCGATCACGCTGCCCACGGGCGTGGACATGGTCATGCCCGGCGACAACGTCGAGATGGAGGTCGAGCTGATCTCGCCCGTGGCCCTCGAGACCGGCTCCCGCTTCGCCATCCGCGAGGGCGGGCGCACCGTCGGCGCCGGCTCCATCACCGAAATCCTCGAGTAG
>JAPOQB010000391.1 GCA_026710965.1 Deltaproteobacteria bacterium
CTGGGAACGACGCTGGTGCCGGAGATGCGGCGCCGGGGCTACAGCTACCTGATGTCGGTGGGTCCCATATCGGCGGCCGGCGGTCTCGCCGCCATCGTACCGCCCTCGGCCATGGGCGTGCTGCTGGGCAGTCTTGCCGAGATCTCCATCGCCAAGCTCCTCATCGCCGGCATCGGCCCGGGTCTTTTCATGGCCGCGCTCTACGCGGTGTACATCGTGGTCCGGGCCAAGTTGCGCCCCGAGTCGGCGCCCACCTATGACGTCGCGCGGGTGTCGACCCGCGAAAAGCTCATGGGCCTGCTGCACCTGGCGCCCTTGAGCCTCATCGTCTTCATGGTCCTGGGGGTCATCTTCCTCGGGGTGGCGACGCCCACGGAGGCGGCGGCGCTAGGCGCGTTGGGTACGGCCATGGTGGCGGCCATGTACCGCAGCCTTACGTTCAAGGTGGTGATGCTGTCGGTGATGAGCACCGTGCGCGTGTCCGTCGTCGTGCTCATGATCATTCTCGCTTCCAATGCCTTCAGCCAGGTGCTGGCCTTCACCGGAGCCAGCCGGGGACTGGTGGAAATGGTGGCGGGATTCGACGCGCCCCCGGTGGTGATACTCGTGTTCATGATGGCGATCGTCCTGGTGCTGGGCATGTTCGTCGACCAGATCTCCATCATGATGATCACCGTGCCCATCTACTTCCCGCTGGCCGCCCAGCTCGGGTTCGATCCCATCTGGTTCGGGATCCTGATGCTGCTGAACATGGAAGTGGCCAACACCACACCGCCCTTCGGCCTGCAGTTGTTCGTCCTCAAGGGCGTGGTTCCGGATGCTTCCATGATTGAGATCTACAAGAGTTGCTTTCCCTTCGTGCTGCTCGACATGCTCAACCTGGCGGTGATGATCGTCTTTCCCGCCCTGGTGCTGACCCTGCCCCGGCTTATGCTAAATTGAAGCCGCGGAGCGGCGGACCGGTGCGGCGAGGAAGGGCGGAGAAGCGGACGAAGCCCGGCCGGCCCCGGACGCGGATGGAACGACAGGAGTGGCGTCATGAGAATCGACGCGGACGCACACGTCATCGAGACCGAGGAGACTTGGGAATACATGGAAGGGGCGGACCGCAAGTTCATGCCCAGGATGGTCGCCCCCTCGCAGGAGAGTTCGCCGGACGAGTACTGGCTCGTCGACGAGCGGGGGCACATCCGCTCCGTGAACGTGGGCCGGGATACGCCGGCGGCATCCCGGGAGCTGCGGGACGTGGCCGTGCGCCTCAAGCACATGGACGAGCTGGGGGTGGACGTTCAGGTGCTCTATCCGACGATCTTTCTGATGCCGGTCACGGCCCGGGCCGAGGTGGAGGTGGCGTTGTGCCGCGGCTACAATCGCTGGCTGGCGGCGGTCTGCAAGCAGGCCGGGGGCCGGCTGCGCTGGACGGCGGTCCTGCCGTTGTTGAACATGGAGGAGGCCCTGAACGAAGTCAGGTACGCCAGCCAGAACGGCGCCGGCGGCATCTTCATCCGCGGCACGGAGGGGGACCGGCTGCTCACCGATCCCTACTTCTACCCGCTGTATGACGAGGCGGCCCGGCTCGACATCCCCTTGTGCGTGCACTCGGCCAGCGGAACGTTTTCGCTGTTTGAGCTCTACCGCTACGAGCCCGTGGGTTTCTCCAAGTTCAAGCTCGTCATCGTCGGGGCGTTTCATTCCGTGGTGCTGGCGGGGATACCGCAACGTTTTCCGGGGCTCAAGATGGCGTTTCTCGAGGTCAGCGCCCAGTGGGTGCCGTACGTCTACCGCGACCTGACCAAGCGCTTCCGCATGGAGGGCCGGGAGTTCGATGGCGCGAACCTGCTGAGCGAGAGCCGCATCTACGTGGGGGTGGAAAACAATGATGACCTCCCCTACGTCATTGACAACGCGGGTGACGACAATCTGGTCATCGGCTCCGACTACGGGCACGCCGATAGCGCCACCGAACTCATGGCCCTGGAAAGGTTCAGCGCCGATTCGCGGCTTGCGCCCGCGACGGTGGAGAAGATACTGGATCATAACCCCAAGGTACTTTACGGAATCTGATGGACGCCACGAAACACCCCATGTTGGAGGCCGCCAAGGCGTTGTCGCCCAAAATTCGGTCTTGCGCCGACCAGATCGAGGCGGAGCGCGAGTTGCCGCCGGCGCTGTTCGACGAGCTGGCGGACGCCGGCTTGTTCAAGCTCGGGCTCCCGCGGTCCTTGGGAGGCGCGGAAATCGACCTTCCTTCCTACATTGAGGTGTTGGGGGAATTGGGCGAGGCCGACGCCAGCACCGCATGGGTCGTCAACCAGTGCGCGATCTTCGCCACTTACGCAGCGCGCATGCCCCATGAGATCGCCCGAGAGATCTGGACCGACACGCCGCGTTGCGTGGTGGCCAACACTTCCTTCCCCACGTCGGAGGCGGTTCCGGTGCCGGGAGGGTACCGCGTCACCGGCCGCCATCGCTTCAGCTCGGGTTGCCGGCACGCGTCATGGTTCGCCGCCCGGGCGTGGATCCCGGAGGACGGCGAGCCCGTGCAGAAGTTCCTGTTCGTGCCTGCGGCCGAGGTGGAGGTGCTGGATACCTGGAAGGTCCGCGGCATGCGCGGTACCGGCACCCACGACTTCGCGGTGGACGGCGCCTTCGTGCCGGCCCAGCGCACGATACGCCAGCGCGGTGCCCCGGTGGTGGAGCCCGGTCCGCTCTACGGGCTTTCCATCGTCCTGTTGTTCGCCTGCGGTGACGCCGCCCTCGCCCTGGGGGCGGCCCGGTCGTGCCTGGACGCGTTCATGGAGCTGGCCGGAGCCAAGACGCCCCACGCCATGCAGGCGATGCTGCGCGACCAGCCGGCGGTGCAGGTGGCGGTGGGTCAGACCGTGGCCGCCCTGGCGTCCGGTCGGGCTTATCTGCGTGACGCCGTCCGCGCACTGTGGGCCGAAGCCGTGTCGGAGGCGCCGCTTACGCTGGACCGGCGGGTCGCTTTACGCCTTGCCACCACCCACTGCATTCGGGCGGCGGTGCAGGCGGTGGAGACCCTCTACAACGGCTCCGGCACCACGGCCATCTTCGAAGGCAACGTCATACAGCGCCACTTCCAGGACCTGCACGTGATCAGCCAGCATCAACAGGCGCGCCAAGCCGCCTACGAGCTGGCCGGGAAGCATACCCTGGGGCTGGAGATCGAAACGACGCGGCTCTGAGCCGGGAGCCGACCTGACGGCGGACCCTTGCAGGGGCGACCGCCAGTCGCCCCTGCCCTCGCTGTGATTCGATATTCCGGACAGGCCGCTACTGCGCCATGGCCTTGGCCATCGCCTTGCTGTACTTCTCCACGGTGGCTTGGGCGAGGGCGACGAGTTCCTTGGTCTCCGCGGCATTGCCCGGCACCAGCGGCTGTCCCGACTTCTTGACGAAGTTCTTGTAGTCCACGTCGGCCATGGCGTTCACCAACAGCCGCTCCAGGATCTTGACCCGGTCCGCCGGCACGCCCGGCGGCGCCGCGATGGCGCGTATGACGCCGATCAGAAATTCCGTGCCGGCGGCCTCCGTGGCGGTGGGCACGTCGGGCAATGCGTCGTACCTCGTCTTCCCCAGAACCACGGGGACCCTGAGCTCCTTGGACCTGAGCAGAGGGAGGACGGCCGGCGACACCGGAACCGTGGCGATGGCATCGAAGTCGCCGCGAAGCAGGGCGGGGATCGTCTCGCTGTTGCCCCGGTATCCCGAGACCACGCCGCTGAAGGGGATGCCCAGGGCCTTGGCGGCCACGAAGCTCTGTTGCCAGATGGGGCCGCCGACTGCGAGCACGCCCCATTTCAGCGTTTTGGCCTTCCTCAGGTCGTCGACGGTATGGTAACGGGACTTGGCGTTGACCATGATGCCCACGGGCTCGAAACCGACCCGCGCCAACCACGTCATCTTGCTCATGTCGAAGCCGACGTTGCCCCTGAGCAACTGGTGACCGATCAGTCCCTGCACGTCCAGGTGGGCGATGGTGTGGCCGTCCGGCCGGGACCGGTACAGGGAGGTGGTTCCCCGCACCCCCGCCGCCCCGGTTATGTTCTTGACGATGACGTGCAGGCCCTTGGGCATTCCCTTCGTCATGCTCCTGGCGATGGCGCGGGCGATGGAGTCGAAGCCGCCGCCGGGAGAGTAGGTCACCACCAGGTTGATGTCCTTGGAGGGGAAGGTTCCCTGCGCGGCGACGAACGGCGCGGACAAGGCAGTGCACGCAACCAGGGTGGCTATCACGAGAGCGAGTCGATGCTTCATGGCATTCCTCCGGATCGTGTGATGGCGGTAAACTCCTTGGCTACCCTAAAACCGCCAAAGCCGCTTGGGGTTTTCGTGAAGGATCTTGCGTTTGGACTCTTCGTCGATGTCCGTGCGCTGCCGCATGACGTGGAGGGCGTCCATCTGGCTGGAGCCGTCGTAGTGGCCGTAGTCGCTGCCGATGACGAGGTTGTCCGGCCCGCACCGGTGGGTGTAGGCAAGCTCGTCGTCGTTCTGGCAGGTGACGAAGATGTTGAACTCCTTCAGCACGTCGTCGGGCAGGGGGGTGCCGCGCTGCAGGCTGCGGCGCTTGGCCTCGTGGAGCATCCAGGGGAGCCACATGGAGCCGGCCTCGATGAAGGCCCAGCGCAGGTCCGGGTACTTGAGCGGCAGTTGGCTCTCGATCAGGCCTTCGCACGAACCCGCGGTCAGGAGTCGGAAGCGCATGAGGCCGAAGGCGGCGGGATCATAGGCCGGTCTCGTGATATCGATGATGTCCTGATTGCCGTTGCCGATGTGCGTGGCGACGACCATGTCGAGACGCTGGGCCTCCTCGTAGAGCGGGTGGAAGTACGGGTCGATGAGGAGGCGCTGCCCGAGGATCGGCGGAATGGCGATGCCCACGGCGCCGTGGTCGCGCGCCCAGTTGAGCCACTCCAGGGATGCGTCCAGGCTCATGAGCGGCAGTACCGTGCACCATCGCAGACGTCCGCCGGCCCTTTCCCACATGTCCGCCACCCAGCGGTTCCAGCTCTTGCACAGGGCCAGCTCCACCTCGGGGCGGTCGGTGGCGGGAACCGTCCACAGCGTGTGGAACAGCACCTGGGTGTCGATGCCCAAGCGGTCCATGTGCCGGAGACGCCGCTCCACGTCGTCCTCGCGGGAGCCGATGGGGGTCACGAGGTCCCGGCCCTGCTCGCGCGAACGCTCCGCCATTTCCTCCTCGGTGAGGGTGATGAAGCGGAAGCCCCGGGCCTGGCCGTTGATGATCCACCACTGGAAATGGGGGTCGGTGGGGTGGCGCGCCAGGATGGGGCGATACTTCTCGTCCTCCGGATCCATGAACTCCCACGTCCGTTCCGTCTCCACGACGTGGGCGTCGGAGTCGAACAGAGCATAGTCCGTGTCCGGCATGGCGGCCGGTTTCGCGTTGATAGCCATGAGGTCCTCCTGATGGCCCGGGTTTTTCCGTCCCTTTCCGTCCGGGAGGTTGGCGAGTCTGGGTTTGCTACAGCGTCACCGCCGACTCGTAGGACTCGTCGAGGGGCGTGTCGGCGCCGAAGAGTTTCCGCGACGCGATCCACCGGTGGGTCTTCTCGTACACTTCCTGGGTGTACGGTTCGAAGACCATGCGCTCGCCGACTCCCATGGCGTGGACGTCCACCAGCTCGTGGTAGCGTTCGGGGATCTCCTTCAGGAGATAGTGCCGGAAACGCTCCGGCTCCACGTCGATGTCGCGTTGCGCGCGCTGCAGGGCGTTGAAGTACTTCCGGGTGTCCTCTTCGTCGGTGTCCGGCTCCAGCAGGAAGCCGATCATGAACGTGGTATCGATGATTTTCCGGAACCCCTGCTGCTCCAGCACGTACATGGGCGCGCCGAAGACGTTGCCGGCGGGAACCTCGCGTTCCAGCAACCGCGCCATGCGGTCCAGCGGGCGGCCGGCGAACTGCAGCTTGACCTCGGAGGAATCGAGGATCGGCTCCAGCGCCTGCAGCGCCGAGAAGTGGCTTCCCGAGTGATAGCCCACGGCGATCTCGACGTTGGCGAGGTCGCGGGGCTTGCGGATGTCGGATTCCGGCGGCACGTAGATGCCCGAGGGCGTCACCGAGTAGGCGTGTCCCCACATGCGGCCGTGCTGTCCGGTGGCCGCCACGTTGACCATCCAGTGACAGGCCGAGCTGACGTCGCAGGCGCGCCCGTCCTTCATGTCCTCGAGGGCGCCGTGACGAACCTCCTTGGGCTTCTCGGACTGCTGCGACACGATACCGAAGACGAACTCGTAGTCCAGACCCTCGTCCGCGAAGTACCCCAGTTCATGCGCCACCCACTCCTGGAGTCTGCCGTGCGGCTGTATGCGAAATTTGGCCATGTGTGCCGTTCCTTCCCAGCGTGTGATTTCGTCGAAACGTCGACGGTACAACGTTAATGGAAGGACAACGGCGGGTCAATGGTGAAATCGGGCCGTCCGGCCGGGTCCACGGGGGGAGGGGCTTCCCGCCCGGAAGCGGGAAGCCCGTATCTCCCACGAGCCGGGGGAGCCGGACTCAGCGGCTCTCCTTCACCACCTCCACGGGCTCGGAACCGTTCTGCCCGCCGCCGGTGGTCTCGCCGGGCGAGCCCACGAAGGTCTGTTCGGCGTTCACCAGGCCGGGAGTGGCCTGGCCGGGTCCGTGCCAGGTAAAGTCGGCCAGGGCATTTCCCGAGCCCTTGAGCTGGAGCGAATGGCCGGTCTCCGTGCGGTTCGATTCGCGCACGCCGATGTCGGTGGCCGCAAGCCCCTCGGCCGGTCCCGAGACGGCGGTGAAGCCGCCCTCGTAGCTCATGAACTGGACCACCTCGCTGTCCGGGTTGACCAGCGCGACGCCGTCCGGCGCGCCGTTCTCGATGCGACTGACGGGAAACGAGACCGTGCCGTAACCACCCTGCTGGTCGGGAATAGACCCCTCCAGGGAAATGGTGCGGTAGGGCATGCCGTTCTTGCCGTTGTAGAGCACCAGGCTCCATCCCTTCATGTCGGTGCCCGCCGGCCCGGCCACCTCCAGGCGTTCATCCGTGTCCGCGCCGAGGTTGTCGTAGTGGATCTCGTTGATGAAGATGTTCTGCCCCCACGCGGGATTCCCCGCCCACAGGAACAACCCCAGTATCGCCGTGGCCGACAGCCACCGCCCAAAGCCTCTCGAACCTTTGCGCATTGTTGCACCTCCTTCGCGCAAGCCGCTGGATCATGCCGGGCCCATCCCGGCGCCTGTAAGAGAAGATCGCCGGAAAGGCCGGAAACTTTAGCCGGGATTTTCCCCGGGCGCTTTTGGAGGACGGGAGAGGGGGTCAGTTCATCAGGCTGGGCAGCCACAGCACCAGCGCGGGGAAGACGATCATGAGCGCCATGACCACGAGGTTCAGCCCGACGAACGGAAGGGCCGCGCGGTAGATGTCGCCCATGGTGGTGCCGGGCGAGGCGATCCCTTTCATGACGAACAGTGACAGCCCGAAGGGCGGCGAGATGGTCGCCAGCTCCAGGTTGAGGAGCATGATGGCGCCGAACCAGACCGGGTCCCATCCCAGGGCGTTGACGATCGGCATGTAGATGGGGATGGTCACCAGCACGATGGAGGTCTGCTCGATGAACATGCCCAGGAACACCAGCACCACCTGCATCAGGATCAGGATGACCATGGGGTGCACGGGGAGACCCACCACTAGGTTGGTGATCCCGGAGGTGACCCCGGTGAAGGCCAGGACCTGGCTGAAGGCGGCGGAACCGGTGAGGATGATCAAGACCATCACCGCGATGGAGGTGGTGGTGCCCACGGCCTCCTTGGTGACGGTCCAGTTGAGCTTGCCGTAGGCCATGGCCAGGAGAAAGCAGAACAGCGCCCCGACGGCGGCGGCCTCGGTGGGGGTGGCCACCCCGAAAAAGATCGTCCCGATGACGATGATGATGACCGAGACCAGCGGGACCACGTAACGGAAGGTGTCCGCGATGCGGCGCCCCAGAGGGGTCGGCGCCACGTCATAGGCCGGCGCCAGCGAGGGCTGGAGGGTGCAGCGGATGACGATGTAGGCGGCGTAGACGCCGGCCAGCATCAGGCCGGGGATGATGATTCCCACCAGGAGCTTGCCCACCGAGATCTTGCCCAGGCTCGCCAGGATGACGCCCAGGGCGGTGGGCGGGATCATGATGGCCAGGCTGCCGCTGGCCAGAATGGGGCCGTAGGACATGGACTTGCTGTAGCCGCGCTTCTCCATGTCCGGCACCAGGGTGGAGCCCAGCATGGCGACGCTGCCCATGGCCACACCGGTGAGGGTGGCGAACAGCGCGCCGGCGCCCACCGCGAGCAGGGACAGCCTGCCGGCGATGCGTCCCAGCCACTCGTCCAGCACGTCGATCATCTTGTAGGCCACCCCTGAATGGAACATCACCGCGCCCATGAGGATGAACATGGGCACGGGCACCAGCACGAAGGTGGAGATGGAGCTGTCGATGCTGAGGATGAGCTGTTGCAGGCCGATGGTCCCGCCCCAGAAGACGTAGACCCCGATGAGGTTCACCAGCGTGAAGGCGAAGGCCACCGGCAGTCCGATGAGCAGCAGCACGGTCAGACCGCCGAAGAAGAAGAACATGTAGGCCCACCACTCCACCGCGGTTACCTCAGTCGTGTTGGCCGGCGGTGTCGGACGCCCCGTCGTCGAGGGCGCGCCGGGCTCGTCTCATGAACTGGAGCGAGAGAAGGAAGGCGCCCAGCGGAATGACGCCGAGATTGATTACCCGCGGGATCTCGATCTCGGCAGGGATGAGGATGCCCCGCTGCCAGGATGTCACGGATTCAATGCTGCCGTAGTACGCAACCACCAGGCAGATCAACGCGCCGATGACGGAGTTGACACAGGTCATCCACCGGCGGGTCGTCGGCCCCAGGCGGGTGACCAGGAGGTCGATGGTGACGTGCTCTTCCCGCCGCAGCACCCAGGCGGCGCCCAGGAAGGCGATATAGACGAGCAGCGTGCCGCTGATCTGGTCGACCCCCATCAGGCCTTCCCGGAGTCCGTACCGGAAGAAGACCTTGATGGAGGTCAGGAGCATGACGGCCACCAGGAGCGCGCCCGAAAGCGCCGCGCCGGCATCCAGGAGCGAATCGAAGATGCGGACGATTTTCTTGCCGGCCGTCATGTAGTGCGAGCGCTTAGTTGTATCCCATCAGCTTTCGCGCCGTGGCGTAGTCGTCCGCGCTCATCACGGTCTTGAAGTGCGCCCACAGGGCCTCGTTGGAGGTCTTGGCCCAGTTCTTGGCCTCGGCGTCCGAGAACTTGATGACCTTCATGCCGGCCTTCTTCATGGTGGCCAACTGAAAGCCCTGGTGCGCGGACATCCACCCGCGCGACCATTGCTGGATCACGCCGACGGAGTCCAGCATGATCTGCTGCACGTCCTTGGGCAGGCTGTTCCACTTCTTCAGGTTCACCGCGATGCCGATGCCGTCCCGGTACAGCGGGTGGCCGATGAGGTACTTGGTCACCTTGTGCCAGCCGAAACTGGTGAAGCCGTCGTAGTAGGGCCAGGTGAAACCCTCCACCGTGCCTCTCTCCAGGGCGAGATAGATCTCCGACGGCGGCAGGGTCACCGGCTCCGCGCCCATCGCCTTGACGAAAAAGCGCGTGAGCGGCGGCACCCGGACCTTCATGCCTTTCAGGTCGGCCGGGCTCGACACCTCCTTCTGCGTGGACATGAAGTGGTTGCCGGTGTTCCGGTCGCCGGAGAAGGCGCCCAGGTAGCGGACACCCTTCTTCTCGTACATCTTCACCATGAAATCGTGCAGCGGGTGGCCGGGTCCACCGTCGGTGGGCTCCATGGACGAGAGCTCGGTGATGTACCCGGGTTTGACCACGCCGGCCCAGTAGTTCAGGGCGCCGTACCAGACGTCGAACACGCCCCGCACCAGCGCTTCGGGCTGGTCGAAGGTGGGGACCACTTCCCGCGCCCCCTTGAAGTTGATCACCACCTTGCCCTTGGCGCGCCGGTTCACCTCTTCCATGTAGCGGATGCCGACGTCGGCCGCGGACGAGACCACCGGAGGCCAGGAGCCGACCATGTTGAGCTTCACCTGGGCCGACGCTGGTTCGGCGCCGCCCCACGTCCAGAACACGGCCAGGGCCGCTACCACGAATACACCGATCAAGCCGTTTCGTTTCATCGTGATTCCTCCCGTCAGGACACCATGCAAGCGTGCCGCAACTCCGTAGGGTTCAGTAACTCGCTCGTTTCCTCGAAGGACCGAGCCGATTAGACCGATTTGCCGGAAGCCTGTCAACATGTTTCCGGGGCCACCGGGGTAGCCGGGTAGGCCCGCGGAACTCAGCTTCGGAACATGGCGGGCAGGTAGCGCGGCACTCCCAGCCCGTCCATGAAACGTTGCTTCATCATGGGCGGGTTCATGGGGAACGCCGGCGTCACCGGCGGCACGTCGGGCTCGGTGGCGAGGACCAGGACGGAGGGGCCGGCTTCCGCCAGGGCGGACGGCAGTTGCGCCCGGAAGGTCTCGATGGAACCGACGTGCTGCGTTCTCGCGACCCCGGCGGCGCGGGCCAGGTCGGCGAAGTCCAGCCCGGTGTTGGTCAACGGCTGGCCGCCGGACGCCGCGTGGATGTTGTTGTTCACCAGCAGCACGGTGAGGTTCCGGGGGGCGACCGCGCCGACGGTGACCAGGGTTCCGAGATGCATGGTCAGGCCGCCGTCGCCTTCCGCCACCACCACCCGCCGCCGCGGCTGGGACACGGCGAGGCCCAGGGCAAGCGGAAGCGCCAGCCCCATGGCGTCTTCCAGGTAGAAGTTCCGGGGACGGTCGCAGACGTTGGACCACACGTAGGAAGCGTTGCCCAAAGACGTCACCACCAGGGTCTCTTCCGAGATGGCCTCGGCGAGAACGCGATAGTAGGCTTCGCGTGTCGGTTTCGATTCGCTCACCAGCGGATGTCCTCGCTGTCCAGCAGCAGCACGAACGGCGCCGAGCCCTCCTCGGCAAAGGTCGCCGCCCGTTCCACCTGCGCGCCGATGGGCAGGTCCGGTCCGGCCACGGCATAGGAGAGTCCGTAGGCCCGGAGCACCGGCTCCGTCGCCCGCCCCTTGGGGATGTGATAGAAGACCGGGTCCCGCGCCGAACCCCGGTACGAGGCCAGGATGAGAATCGGGAACTGGTAGCGCTGGGCCAGGCACACCATGCCCGCGCCCGTGGTCAGCAGCCCGACGTTCTGGATCAACAGCACCGTCCGAGCTCCGCCCAACCGCGCGCCGCAGGCGATGGACAGGGCCTCCTCCTCGTGGGTGGCCCGGATCAGGGTCATGTCCGGGTCCTCCTCTATCTTCTCCATGAAGACCCCGATCCAACTGTCGGGAACCGATACCACGACGCTGACGCCGGCCCGTTTCAGGGCTGACAGCAATTCGCTGGGGCGGTGGGTGTTTTCGTCGCTCATGGGATCAGGTTCGCACGCGGGCCAACGCGGTTTCGGTCCGACGGGTTCGTCGGCCGGATCATAACCAAGGCGTCTACGGATCACAAGACGGAACTGCTATGAAGCGGTGTGAAGGATCGGCCTCCGGGGATCAGGCTTGAAACCGGCCATGCGCATTTTCGCCATATCCGACGTGCACGCGGACTACCCGCAGAACATGGCACTCGTGCAAATGCTCTCCGACGGCAGCCACCTGCGTGACACGTTGCTGCTGGCGGGAGATGTCACCGACGATCTCGCCAGGCTGGCGCGGGTTCTGCGGGAAGTTCGCCAAAAGTTCGCCCATGTCTTCTTCGTGCCGGGTAACCACGAACTCTGGTTGCGGCGAGGCGAGGCCGGAGACTCCGTGGGCAAGTTCGAGAGACTCATGCGCTTGTGCGCCGACCTCGGGGTAGGCACAAGCCCGGCCAAGGTTGCCTCCGACTCCGGTGACGCCGGAGCCTGGGTGGTGCCGCTGTTCTCGTGGTACGTCAAGCCCGAGCAGGGCGCGGACAGCCTGTATGTGCCCAGGGACGGCGACGACTCGGGCCTCTCCATGTGGGCCGATGAAGTTCTGACCCGCTGGCCGGAACACCTCTCCGTGGCCGATCACTTCCTCGACATGAACGAGCCTCATCTCGATCGTGCATACGACGCGCCGGTCGTATCGTTCAGCCACTTCCTGCCCAGACGGGAGGTGATGTTCCGCTCGCCGGCGTCCCCGCCCGCCCGTGCCGGCCGCGCCACCCGCTTCAACTTCAGCCGGGTCGCCGGCAGCTCACGGATCGAGGCCCAGATCCGCGCATTGGGCTCGGTCCTCCACGTCTACGGCCACCAGCACCGCAACCGTGACCGGGTCATCGACGGCGTACGCTACGTCTCCAACTGCCTGGGCTATCCGCCGGAGCGCGCCCGGGGGGAGATCGGGGAATCGTGCGGGAGTTTTAAGCTGGTGTGGGACACGGGAGGCTAGGAAGGCCGGTGC
>JAPOQB010000459.1 GCA_026710965.1 Deltaproteobacteria bacterium
GGCGCACCCCTTCGTTGCGTAGCGACCGCGCCACCGCGTGGCCGCCCGACATCCTGTGACTGTGTTGATCGACGCTCACCGGTTCACCCCCGACCCTTTTTCAGAATTCATGGTTTGGTGCATTCGAGGCCGGGCTTGCGGTGTCTTGGAACTCATTGCCGTCCTCCTTGTCGTGTCGTCACGCGTGAATCCCCTAACGCATTTGTTGTCGTGAGGCAAGGAACGGTCCGCGTCCGGCGACCGCGGCTGCTGTCTTCGAATCAGCGACTGGTTGACCCAACGCCTCGGTTTCGCTTAAGGAATTAAGGCAATGGCGTCCAGGCTCACCGACATCCTGAAAGAAGCGAAATCGGGCGACCGCGTCGACACCGCTGTCCGGGACTATGACCACCGCTATGGGGGTGACGTGCGCGGCGGCCTGGACGAGCGCAGGACGGACTACCGGAATTTCCAGAACACCTATTACGACCTGGTTACCGATTTTTACGAATACGGTTGGGGCCAGTCCTTCCACTTCGCGCCGCGTGTCGTCGGGGAGAGCTTCGCGGCCTCGCTCGCGCGGCATGAGCATTATATCGCCCACGTGCTGAGCCTACGACCCGGGATGGTGGCGGTCGATCTGGGTTGCGGCGTCGGCGGGCCGGCGCGCGAGATCGCGCGCTTTTCCGGCGCCACGATCCTGGGCGTCAACAACAACGAATACCAGTTGAAGCGCGCCGCGCGGCAGACCGATGCAGAAAACCTGAGCCACTTGGTTGACTATCTCAAATGCGATTTCATGAATATCGAAGCGCCGGACAACCACTTCGACGCCGTCTATTCCATCGAGGCAAGCTGCTGCGCACCTGACAGGCCCGGGATCTATGGCGAGGTGTTCCGTATACTCAAGCCCGGGGCCTGTTTGGCGGCCTACGAGTACTGCACGACCGATCGATACAACGCTGAAGATCCTCATCACCGCCGGCTCAAGGCAGATATGGAATATAGCGGCTGCATCCCGGACATCGCCCGTCCGCGCGAGATCGTGGACACCCTGCGGCAGGTCCGCTTCGAGCTGCTGGATGCAAGGGATCTGGCCGCCGAAGCGCCGCCCGGCATACCGTGGTATCAGCCCCTGACCGGCTCCGGCCTGTCCTTGGCGAACTTCCGCAGCTCGACCCTCGGACGCCGGGTGACCAAGGGTTCGCTATGGCTGCTGGAGCGGCTGAGAGTGGTGCCGCGCGGCACCCTCCAGGTGGCCAAGATGCTGAGCCTTGCCGCCGCGGCCTTCGGCGAAGCCGGCCGCCTCGGCATCTTCACCCCGATGTACTTCATCCACGCCCGGAAACCGGACTAGTGCAGGCGGACCGTTTCCGCCTCGTACCCAAGACGGGCTTTTGTTGACTGTGGCTGTGCAATCCAATACTAGTGTGGTGTCTGGTTAATTCGCATCATAACCTGCGGGTCTTTTTCGCTCCGCGCATCCTGAGCGAAGCGAAGTCGAAGGGCGGCTGCGTTGCTCTTCCTCGCGTGGTGCCCGCCACTGAAGGGCGACCGCAGGTCGCCCCTACAAGTCATCGCGCCTTGCCGACAACAAGAAATCCTCCGCATATTATGACGCGAATTAACCAGACACCACACTAGAAACAGACGGTTTCAAGCCATGCACACTGCCTTTCTGGACCGCTTCATTGAGTTCACGTTGCGCCGCCGATGGTTGGTCCTGGCGTCGTCCGTGGCGGTCATGCTGCTTCTGACGGCCGGCCTCCAGTTCATCAACATCTCCAACGACTGGCGCGACATGCTGGACGAGGACAATCCTCAACTGGTTGCGTACGACGCCCTGGAGGACACCTATA
>JAPOQB010000328.1 GCA_026710965.1 Deltaproteobacteria bacterium
ATACCTGCCGGACATCATCGGCGACGACTCGGGAGGCTACTTTCCATCCGGAGGCATCAGGGCACTGCGTGCCGTCCTCCGTTTCGCGAAACCTATCGTCCTGATGCCGGTGTCCTGGTCGGCGACCAGCTCGCCTGGCTGCCATCCCTGGCTCATATAGAACGCGTTGGCGGCCGAGTTGTCGGCGAAGCTTTCTAACCGGATGGCGGCGTGTTCCGCAAACAGGCGCGCCTCGGCGTCGGCCAGAAGCGCGCGGCCGATGCCGCGTCTCTGGTGCGCCGGCGCCACCATCAGCAAGTCGATCAGCGGCCCCTTGGTGACGCAGAAGCCGACGATGTCGCCGTCTTGCTCCGCGACGCGACACGCTCCCAAGTGCGTGTCTACGTGGTCCGTGACTTCCCCGCCAGCGATCCACGTCTCGATCGCGTCGCGGCCTAGAAACGGAGTGTAGTTGGTCCGTGCCGTGCAGATGGCGAGGGCGACCAACGCGTCCCGGTCGTTCTCGCCCGCGGGCCGGATGGTCAATCCGTGCAACGTGAACTGTATCTCCCTGGTGTCTCCTTGGATGTCATATCATTCGGTCGGTTTCATGGTCTACAGGGCTTCACCGTTACGACCGGGCCGACAAGTGCCACGAGTCTCGACAGGAAGCGGGACTCCCGCCGACGTCACTTCGCGGCGTCTACCGCGCGGACGTGTCCGTGAGCGCCGTAGTCGAGGATGGCGTCGTCGGCCGTCAGGAGCGGCGCGTCCCAATGGCGGGCGGTGGCGACGATGAGCCGGTCGGCGGGGTCGGGGTGAAAGGAGCCGGGTAACCGCACGCTGTCCACGGCGATCTCCGGCTCGACAGGAGCGAGCCTGATTCCTGGCAGGGCGAGGGCCGTTTTGATCCAGGAGCCAACCTCCCGGCCGAGATGCAGGCGGCCCTTCTCGGCCAGCAGGGCGATTTCCCAAGCCGTGATGGCCGAGACCAGCACGAAGTCGGTTCGTAGGGTGTCGTCAAGCACGGTACGGGCAGCGCTCCCAAGTCTTGGGTCGTCGTTTACGATCCAGATCAGCGTGTGGGTGTCGAGAACGATCATCCCGTAGCGGACCAGTCGGAGGGATCGGCCGCGGGCCGGAATGGATCGTGATAAGCCAGCACCGAACCTCGCATTGCCCCGATGATCGACGGACTTTCGCCTGGAGGCTGTACGGGAGACAGCACCGCCACCGGTCGCCCCCGGTTGGTGATCGTCACCGGCTCGCGATCCTTTTTCATCTGGTTGATGACGCGGAGGCACTTCGCCTTGAACTCGGCCGCTCCCATCATGTTCGCCATCAGGTTCACCTCTTCGGTATAGGGAATGTAATGTACATAATAAATGTACATATACGAAAGTGCATGATCAAGTACCGTGTCGCTGCGGCGATTTCCACCCTGCCATCTGATCTGTTAAAAATTCCCATCTCGTCCCGAAATCCACGAACAGTCCCGGCCGGGGAGGGCGCAGTTGATAGAGGTAGAGGGTCTCACGCGAAAGTATGGCGATCTGGTGGCGGTGGACGACGTCTCTTTTTCCATCGGGAAAGGGGAGGTCGTCGGTCTTCTGGGGCACAACGGCGCGGGCAAGACCACCATCATGCGGATGCTCACGGGGTATATCGAGCCTACCGCGGGTTCGGTGGTCATCGACGGCATGCCGCTATCCGAGGAACGCCTGAGCATCCAGCGCAAGCTGGGCTATCTGTCGGAGAACGCGCCGCTTTATCCGGACATGTCGGTGGTGCGCTACCTCGAGTACGTGGCCGACCTGCGCGGGGTGCCGCGCGCCGGGCGGCCGGCGGTGCTCCGGCGCGCGCTGGAGCGGACGTGGTTGACGGACCGGGCGCTGGATCCGGTGGCGACGCTGTCGAAGGGCTACAAGCAGCGGCTGGGAGTGGCCCAGGCCATCGTGCACGAGCCGGAGATCCTGATCCTCGACGAGCCCACCAACGGTCTGGACCCCACGCAGATCTTCCAGATGCGGTCGCTGGTGAGCGACTTGAGCCAGAACGCCACCATCATCGTTTCCACCCATATCCTTCAGGAGGTGGAGGCGGTGTGCGAACGGGTGATCATCATGGTGCAGGGACGCATCGCGGTGGATGCCCGGCTGAGCGAGCTGCAACAGTCTCACCGGCTGGTGGTGGGGCTCGGGAATCCCTCCGACGACGCGGCCGAAAGGCTGCGGCAGATCCCCGGAGTGGGCCTGATCACCCCGGCCGACGGACCGCGCGGAGAGAGCTACGGCCTCGAGCTCGAGGCGCCGGCGGACGAGGTGGCGCCCAGCGTCGCCAGGGCCGCGGTCGAAGGGGGCTGGGAGCTCTATCGCATGAGCGAGGAAGCGCGCACCCTCGAGACCGTGTTCCGCGAAGTGGGAGCGCGGGAAGCGGCGGGGAAGGACAGCCATGGCTGGTAGGATCTGGAGCATCGCGAGAAAGGAGTTTTCCACCTATTTCTCGTCGCCGGTGGCGTTCATCTTCCTGGGGACGTTCTCGGCCGTGTGCCTGTTCATCTTCTTCTGGGTGGAGCAGTTCTTTGCCCGCAATATCGTCGACGTGAGGCCGTTGTTCGATTGGATGCCGGTCCTGCTGATCTTTCTCAGCGCCGCCCTCACCATGAAGATGTGGAGCGAAGAACGGCGCATGGAGACCCTCGAGTTCCTCTTCACCATGCCGGTCAAGACGCTCCATCTGGTGCTGGGGAAGTTTCTGGCTTGTCTGGGCCTGGTGGCCATCGCGCTGGTGCTGACGGCGGGGGTGCCGGTAACGGTTTCGTTCATGGGCGAGCTAGACTGGGGCCCGGTGCTGGGAGCCTACACGGCCTCGTTGCTGCTGGCCGCCGCCTACTGCTCCATCGGCCTCTACATCAGCGCCAGGAACGAGAGCCAGATCGCCAGCCTCATTCTCACCACGGTGGTCTGTTTCCTGTTCTATCTCCTGGGCACGGAGATCCTGAGCGGTCTGTTGGGCAATCGCTGGGCCGAATACCTGGGCCTGGTTGCCACCGGCGTCCGCTTCGAGTCCATCACCCGGGGCATTCTCGACCTGCGGGACATCTACTATTACTTGAGCGTCGTCGGCGCCTTTCTCGCCCTGAACGTCTTCTCCCTGGAACGGCTCCGGTGGTCCAGGGAAGGGCAGAAGGCGCGTCATACAGCCTGGCGGGTGGCGACGGCGCTGGTCATACTCAACCTCGTCCTGGCCAACTTCTGGATCCATCGCGGGGTTACGGCGCGGGCGGACCTCACCGCGGGAAAGGACTACTCCATCTCCCAGGCGACGCGCGACCTGATCTCCCAGTTGCGGGAGCCGCTGCTCATCCGGGGCTATTTCAGCGCCCGCACCCATCCGTTGCTGGCCCCGATGGTGCCCCGTATCCGGGACACCCTTCGGGAGATCGAGTCCATCAGCGGCGGGCGGGTCCGTACCGAGTTCGTGGACCCCCGGGAGGAGCCTGAACTGGAGCGGGAGGCCAACGAGCGTTACAACATCCGTCCGATCCCGTTCCGGACCGCCGACCGCTATCAGACCTCGCTGGTCAACTCCTACTTCGACCTGCTGCTGCAGTACGGCGACAAGCACGAGGTGCTGCGGTTCACCGACCTGATTGAGATCAACCAGGGGCAGACGCGGGCGAACGTGCGCCTGCGGAACCTCGAGTACGACCTCGCCCGGAGCATCAAGAAGGTGCTGTATGGCTTCCAGGACATCGGAGCGCTCTTCGCCGGCATCGACCAGCCGGTGGAGTTTCGCGGATACATCTCCTCGGAAGACAAGCTGCCGAAGTCCATCGCGCTTTTCAGATCGCAGTTGACGGCGACGCTGAAGGAGCTCGGCAAGGAGTCGGAAGGAAAGTTCAAGTACGAGATCATCGATCCCGAGGCCCAGGGGGCCGCGGTGGCCAAGCAGCTCGCCGACCGGTACGGCTTCCGGCCCATGGCCGCGGGGCCCTTCGATCCCAAGCGGTTCTATTTCTACATGGTCATGAACAACAACGGCTCGACGGTCCAGGTGCCGATGCCGGGGAAATTGAACCAGGAGTCCGCCAGGCGGAGCGTCGAGGCGGCGCTCCGGAGGTTCGCTCCGGGGTTCATCAAGACCATCGGGGTTCATTCCGCGCCGCCGCCACCGCGGCAACCGGGAACGCGTCCGCGGCCGCCGGCAAGACAGTTCCGTTTCCTGCGGCAGAAGCTGAGCGCCAACTACCGCATCGCGGAAGTGGACCTCAAGTCCGGCCTGGTGCCGGAGAACGTGGATCTGCTGCTGCTCGCGGCCCCCAAGGAGTTGACGCAGAAGCAGCAGTTCGCCGTGGATCAGTTTCTCATGAAGGGCGGCTCCGTGGCCATGATGACGTCGCCCTACACGGTGGCGCGCACCCAAGCCGGGCTGGCCGCCTCCCGGTACACCTCCGGCCTGGAGCCGCTGCTGGAGCACTACGGTTTGACGGTGCAGAAGACCCTGGTGCTGGATCCGCAGAACGAGCCCTTCCCGGTATTCGTGAACCGGAAGGCCGGCACTTTCACGGTTCGCGAGCTGCAACTCGTGCCGTACCCCTACTTCGTGGACGTCAGAGGCGAGGGCCTCAACCAGGACAACCCGATTACCGCCAGGCTGCCCCAGTTGACAATGAGCTGGGCCTCGCCGCTGACGCTTCCCGACGACGAGGCCGGGGTCAGGAGCGCCACGCCGCTGTTGACGAGCTCCGGCGCGTCCTGGGTATCGGGCTCCCTGAAGGTGCATCCCGACTACAAGGTCCACCCGAAGCTGGGATTCGAGAAAGAAGGGCAACCCAAGGGACATGTGCTGGCCGCGGTGGTGGAAGGGATCTTCCGCTCCTACTACGCGGACAAGGAATCGCCGCTGCTGGCCAAGGCCGAAAGTGAAGCGAAGCCGGCGCCGCCGGAGGGCCGGGAGTCCCAGGGTTCCGCCGAAACGGAGGAGCAGGAACCGGTGGTGACCGGAATGATCGACAAGTCGCCGGAGTCCGCCCGCATCATCATCATCGGCTCCAACGAAGCGTTCACCGACCAGACGCTGCAGCTTTCGCGTACCGCCGCCAACGACCGGTTCGTCAACTCGCTGCAGTTCCTGGAGAACGTGGTGGACTGGGCGCTGGAGGACCGTGCGCTGCTGTCCATTCGGAGCCGTGCCCACTTCGCGCGCACCCTCGTGCCCATGACGCGCGAGCAAAAGGCATTCTGGGAGTATCTGAACTACGGCATCGTGCTGCTGGGGCTGGCGTTGATCTACGGAGCCTACGTCTATCATCTGCGCCGCCTGCGCGACGGCTACCAGAAGATTCTGGCGGCCTAGGCCGCCGGACAGGAGAGTGTTTCGAGTGAGCCGATCGATCAAGCTCTTGTTGCTGTTGTTGGTCCTTCAGACAGGTCTGGTGGCCTGGATCAACCTCCCGGGCGATGACCCCGGCGCTTCCGAGGCGGACAAGCCGCTGCTTGCCCTGGATGCGGAGGGTATGGATGCGGTGACCATCGAGCAGCAGGGCGAAGCGCCCCTGCGCATGGAGCGCAAGGAAGATCGCTGGGTCCTGCCCGGGAGCGGCGATTTCCCGGTCTCGTCCGCGAAGTTCGACCAGTTCACCGAGAAGCTGCTCGGCGCCAGGCGGTCCTGGCCGGTGGGCAAGACCCTGGTTGCGGCCAGGCAGTTCAAGGTGACGCCGGACCAATTCGAGCGGCGGGTGAGGCTTCTTCAGGGGACGGAGGTCCTCGGTGACGTCTTCCTCGGATCCTCTCCCGGTTTCCGCAAGGTCCATGCGCGCCTCGACGGCGACCCGCAGACCTATGCCGTTGACTTCAATGCCTTCGACGCGCCGGTGGAAGCCGATTCCTGGTACGACACGGAGGTCCTCAAGACCGCGGCGGAGGAGATCGCCCGCATCGACCTGGGGGCCTACGCGCTGACGGCGGGGGATGGCGGGTTCCAGGTCGAAGGGTTGCGGGAGAATGAAGAGACCGATGCCGAGCCGGTGCGGGAACTCGTGGAGCGCGTCATGGGCACGGATTTCACGGGCGTTCTCTCCGAGGACGGCAAGGCGCTCTTCGAGGCCGGAGAGCCCGTTGTCGAGTACACCATCGAGATGAAAAAGGGATCGGCCATCAAGCATACGGTGGTATCCCCCGAGGAAGGCGATCACTATATCCTCAAGAGTACCGCACAACCCCACTACTTCGAGGTGGACAAGGACCGGTTCGACAAGCTGCGGAACACGAGCCGCGTACAGGTGGTCAAGGGCGTCGTATCAGGTTGACAGGGCGCCTGTTCGTCGGATACTTTCCACGCGTTGGACAACCCGTTCGACCCAAGCCACAAACCCGGCCACCAAAGGGAGGAACGACCATGAGCGCACGTCCCATGCCGACCCAGGAAACGGAATCTTCGGCCGTCAAGCAATTCATCGCGGCCGCCCGGCAACTTCATGCAGACGAGCCGGACGCCGGCAAACGCTGGCAGAAGATGGCCCCCCTTCTGGCCGAGTTGCTGGAGGCTCCCAGTGTGAAGGCACAGTCCGAGCAATGGCCTGACTGCGATCAGGGCGGCCTGTCCGCGCCCGAGGGCGGCCAGCGGGCGCAGAACCTTCTCCTGTACGAGGATCCGGACCATGGGTTCGTCATCAACGGGCTGGTGAAGGCGCCCGGAACCCGCACCAGCATCCACGACCACGCGCACAACTGGACGCTTTACGGAGTGCTGGACGGTAGCGAGACCATCGAGCGCTACGAGCGGCTGGACGACGGCTCCAAGCCGGACTACGCGGAGGTCCGCAAGACCGAGAACGTTCAGGTGGGACCGGGCAAGATCGATCTGGTGGGCCCGTGGCAGATTCACGCCGAGCAGAGCGGCGTGGAGCGCACGGTCGCCATCATCGTGCGCGCGGAGAAGCCCGGCGGGTTCCTGCAGGGCCGATACGACCCCGAAACCTCCAGGTATTGGCAAGGGTACGGTCCTACCCAGATACCCTTCAACTTCGAATAGTTCCGAGCGGGGCGGGACCTTCATTGGTCATTGACGCGGACGGTCACCTGTTCGAAACCGAGGCCGTGTTCCTGAAGTACATGGCGGCGGATTTTCGCGCGTACCGGCCGCGGCTCATCACCGACGACGAAGGCCACAGCTTTTGGGTCGCCGACGGGTCGACGCGCTATCGCCGGCCCGGACAACCCGGAGCGCGCAACCCCGGCACGGCGGCTCCCCCCACCGGCAAGGTCGGAAAGAGCCGCCGCGCGTCCGTGGGGAGCCAGGTGCTCTCCGACGTGGCGGAGCGCCTCGAGGATCTGGACAAGGAGAACATAGACGTCCAGTACCTCTATCCGAGCTATCTCCTGCACATAAACTCCTGGACCGACGGTGTGTTGGGCAACGAGGTGTGCCGGGCGTACAACACTTGGCTGGCGGAGATGTGCGGGGAGGCACCGGACCGCTTGAAGGGCGTCGGCCTGGTTTGTCTGGCCGACCCGGCGGGAGCGGCCCGGGAGGTGGTCCACATCCGGGAGCTGGGGTTGTCCGCGGTCATGGTCAACGGCACCGTGGGCGCGCGGGCGCTGGCCCACCCCGAACACGAGGGCTTCTTCGCCGCGGCCGACGGCGCGGCGCTCCCCATCGCGGTGCATTTCAGCTACGAGTTCCCGGGCGTGAGCGACCTGTTCGCCGATTTCTTTCCCACCCGCGTGCTGGCGGGGATGTTCCCCATCATGGCCGGCTTCACCAGTGTGCTGTGCACCGGTCTGATGGACCGCTATCCGCGTCTCCGCTTCGCCTTTCTGGAAGGGGGTTGCAACTGGGCGGCGTCTTTCGTGGAGCGGATGGACGAACACTATGAGAGCCCCGCGTACCGCGCCGCCGAGGTGATCTCGCAAAAGCCGCGGGAGCTGCTGGACTCGGGCCGGATCTTCTTCGGCTGTGAAGGGAACGAGCCCGGGCTGGGCAAGGTTATCGAGGAGATCGGCGAGGACAAGCTGCTCTACTCCTCCGACTATCCCCACGGAGACCGTACCGATGGCACGGTTGCGCTGCTGCGGCAGCGGAGCGACGTGTCGGGGTCGGCGAAAACCGGGATTCTTGAGGGAAATGCCCGGAACTTCTACGGTGAATGACCCGCGTGGACACCAGTTTTATGCAGTTGCCCGGGAAAGTTGACAACGAGGGTTACAACGGGTACCCTAAGCCGATGCTTTTAAAGGAGTTCCGCATGACACGCTGCTTCGTTGTCCTCGCGAGTCTACTCTTCCTCCTTTTCAGCGGTCTGTCACACACCCCGGTGGCCTCGGCGCGCGGTCCCTCGGCGGATCCGTTCGCGATCCCCAGAGGGCTCGAGCCCGCCGTCACTTTCTGGAAAGCCATTTTCCTCAAATACGACTCGACCCAGCTCGTGTTCTTCGATCCCAGGAACATGTCGAAGATTTACCAGGTGGTCGAGGCCAGGCAGGGCGCCAAGACGCGGCGCGTGATCCGTTCCGTGCGCGCGCGCCTGATGCGCCGCGGCATTCCGTCGCACCGGATCAAGGTGCAGCGGGGTATCAGTGAACGCTTCGCGGCCGGGGTGCGGCGTTCCGGGCGTTACATGGCTCATATGCGCAAGGTCTTCTCCGCCCGCGGACTGCCGGTGGAGTTGACCTACCTGCCGCTCGTCGAGTCCTCGTTCAGGAACGACGCGCGCTCGTTCCGCGGCGCGGTGGGCATGTGGCAGTTCATGCCGAGCACCGGACGGCGGTACATGCGTGTGACCCGGTTGGTGGACGAACGCAGGGATCCGATGGAGGCGACCCGGGCGGCGGCTCGCCTGCTACAGGACAACTACCGTGAGCTCGGCACCTGGCCGCTGGCGGTGACCGCGTACAACCACGGACGCGCGGGCATGCGCAGGGCGGTGCGGCGACTGGGCACCCGGGACATCGTCACCATCATCCGCCGTTACCGCGGCCGGACCTTCAAGTTCGCGTCCAAGAACTTCTACGCGGAGTTCCTCGCGGCCGTGCACATCATGCGCGAAATCGAGCGGCACCTGCCCTCCGTCCGGTTCGATCCACTGGTGCATCTCGATGAGATCCGCCTCACCAAGCGCGTGGCGGTGTCCACGCTGCTCCGCCACAGCCAGGTGTCCCGAGCCGAGTTCCTCACCTGGAATCCGGCCTTGAGCCGGCGCGCCTCGTGGCTACCCAAGGGCTATCGGCTGAAGGCGCCGGGACTTCAGAGTCAATGGTTTCGCAAGGCACTGGCGGGCATCGGCCCGATGCCGTCGTTCCCGTACCACGTGGTCAGCCGGGGCGATACCCTCTCCGAACTCGCCAAGGTCTACCGCACGTCGGCGACCGCGATCCAGTCTCTCAACGGCTTGAGGAGCGCCCACCGGTTGCGCGTGGGACAGCGGCTTGAGATTCCGGGCAAGTCGAGCGTCAAGCGGTCGGTTGCCCGGCCGGTCACGCGGCGGCCCTCCCGGGTGGTGGAACGACCGAGGACGAAGGACGGTTCGTTCCACGTCGTCAGTCGAGGCGACACGCTTTGGGACATCGCCAGATCCTATGGCACATCGGCACGCGCGATCCAGTCGGCAAACTCCCTGGCGAGCGTCCGGAGGCTGCGCCCGGGACAGCGTCTGGCGATCCCCGGCGACTCGTCCCCAGACCGGTCGTTGAAACGGGTGGTGAAGAGTCCGCGGATCTATCATCGTGTGCGCCGCGGCGAGACCCTGTCCACCATCGCCGACCGCTACCGCGTTTCGCCGGCGGCCATCCAGCGCGCCAATTCGATCCGCAACCGGCACCGGATCCGCGTCGGACAGCGCCTCAGGATCCCGGGCGCCCAGTCCTGATGAAACCGCGCCCTCTCCCGCCGGGAGAGGGCCTCAACAACCGCCCCCTTCCACTAGGGCTTGCACGGCCGATGCGATATAATGGCCGGAGCTTATGTACCAGAGCCTTCTCCAGGCCACGGCTGGATTCTACCTTCTGGCGACGGGCGCGTTCATTCTCTACCTGTTCTTCCCACGGGAATCCTTCTCCCGCGCGGGTCAGGGGCTGCTGCTGGCGGGTTTCGTCGGCCACGCGGTAAAGTTCATTCTCCTCTTTCATGAGGCGGGTTTCCCCGCCCTCGCCCAGACCTCCGCCACGCTTTCCTTCTACGGTTGGCTGATGGTGGGCGTGTACCTGACGGTGCAGCTCAGGTACCGGCTTCCCATCCTGGGAGGGTTCGTCGCGCCGCTCGCCTTCCTCATGTCCCTGCGCTCCATTGCCCTGGGAGATCCGGGTCTGGAAACGCCGCCCGCGTTGCTGACGTTCTGGTTGCCGCTGCACGTGACCCTGGCGTTGCTGGGCAACGCGGTGTTCGCCCTGGCGTTCGCCGCGAGCGTGGTCTACCTGGTGCTCCGCCGCCAGCTCAAGAACAAGCGGATGACCGGCCTGAGCCGCTCCTTGCCGGCGCTCGAGACCCTGGACCGCCTCAACAAGACCTTCCTGGTCTGGGGCTTTCCGTTCATGACCCTGGGGATACTCACGGGCAGCGTGTGGGCGCACGCGCAGTGGGGCACCTACTGGTCCTGGGATCCGCGCCAGATCACCTCCGCCCTGACCTGGCTGCTTTACGGTATCCTCCTCCACGGCCGGCTCACCGCGGGCTGGCGGGGCAGGAAGGCGGCGGTATGGACCATCGCGGGATTCCTGATCGTTCTGGGCTACTTCCTCGCCGGAGACGCGCTGTTCCTGAGCCGTCACGGAGGCCGCTTTGAGTGAGGCGGGACGACAGATCCTGGTGGTGGGCCTGAACCACCGGACCGCGCCCGTGGAGGTTCGCGAGCAGTTGACGTTCTCCCCCAAGCTCCTCAACGGCTCGCTCCAGGACCTCGTGGAGCTGCCCTCGGTGGAGGAGGGCGTGATCCTCTCCACGTGCAACCGGGTGGAGGTGGTGGCGGTGGCCCGGGACGGCGGCGCCGGCTTCGCCGAAATCGGCGATTTTCTCTGGAAACAGCCCGGCGTCCGCATCCACCCCTCCGAAGACCAACTCTACCACCATGCCCGCAAGAGCGCGGTGCGGCACGTCTTCCGGGTGGCGTCGAGCCTGGATTCCATGGTCGTGGGCGAGCCCCAGATCCTCGGGCAACTGAAGGAGTACTATGGCATCGCCCAGGAGGCCGGCACCGTCGGGAGCATCCTGCACCGCCTCTTCCATCGTTCCTTCTCGGTCGCCAAGCGGGTGAGGCAGGGGACCGGCATCGCCAACCGGCCCGTTTCGGTGGGCTCGGTGGCGGTGGACCTGGCCAGGCGGATCTTCGATCGGCTGGAGGAAAAGACCGTGATGGTCATCGGTTCCGGCGCCATGGGCGAGTCGCTGGTGCGCCACCTGGTGGAGAACGGCGTGCGGGGACTGATGATCACCAACCGCACCTTCGAGAAGGCGGTGGAGCTGGCGGACCGCTTCGAGGCGAGCCCCATTCGTTTCGAGGACTATGGCCGTTATCTCAGGCTGGCCGACGTCGTCATCGGTTCGGTGGAGTCGGACGAGGCACTCATCACCCGTGAGACGGCGGCCGAGGTGCTGCGGGAGCGCAAGCAGGGCAACATGTTCCTCATCGACCTCGGCGTGCCCCGGAACTTCGACCCCCGCATCAATGACCTGGACAACGTGTACCTCTATCACATCGACGATCTGACCGATGTGGCGCGGGAGAATCTCCGAGGCAGGGAGAGCGAGGCGGACAAGGGCGAGGTGATCGTCGATCAGGAGGTCGAGACGTTCTATCGGTGGTTCGCTTCCCTGGATCAGGTCCCCACCATCATCGCCCTGCGGCAAAGGTTCGAGGAAATCCGGCGGCGAGAGCTCCGGAAGTCGCTGGAGTCGAACCTTAAGGATGTTTCCGAGCAGGAGCGCAAGGCCATCGAGGACCTGACCGCGGCCATGATCAACAAGATTCTTCACGGCCCCCTCACCCGGCTCAAGGAACGGCCCGACGAGGATGCGGCCTACCACGACACCGTCCGGGCGCTGTTCGACCTGGACAAGGACCCGGACCCGGGGCCTGGACGGGACGAACCGTGAGCCCCAACAGGATCCGTATCGGCACCCGGCGCAGCCGGCTCGCGCTGGTTCAGGCGGAATGGGTCCAGAAGTGCATCCGGGAGCATGACCGGCAGGCCACCGTGGAGGTCGTGACCATCAGGACCAGCGGCGACCGCTTCCAGGACGTGCCCATCGAGAAGATCGGCGCCAAGGGCGTCTTCATCAAGGAGATCGAGGAGGCGCTTCTGGAAGGGGCCATAGACGTGGCCGTGCACTCCATGAAGGACCTGCCGACGGAGCTCCCCGAGGGGCTGGCCATCGCCGCGGTGCCGGAACGCGAGGATCCCCGGGACGTACTGATCAGCCACGTCGCCGGGAGTCTCGCGGAGCTGCCGGCCGGCGCCCGGGTCGGCACCGGCAGTCTCAGACGGGGGGCCCAGGTGCTGAACCATCGCCCGGACCTGACGGTGGTGCCCATACGGGGAAACGTCGACACACGGCTGGCCAAACTCCGGCGCGGCGAGGTGGACGCCCTGGTGCTGGCGCTGGCGGGGATGAAGCGCCTGGGCCGGGAGGGCGAGACCACCCAGCCGCTGCCCCCCGAGACCTGTTTGAGCGCCGTCGCCCAGGGGGCCCTGGGGCTGGAGACCCGGCGCGATGAGGTGGAGCGGCTGCGCTTCCTGAACCATGAACCATCGGCGGTGGAAGTCGCGGCGGAGCGGGCGTTCCTGAGGCGTCTGGAGGGGGGGTGCCAGGTGCCGGTGGGAGCCCGGGCGGTGGTCACGGAGGATCGGGTCACGCTGGCCGGCATGGTGGCGGCGCCGTCCGGCAGCCGTATCTTTCGGGACGAAGTTTCGGGGACCCGCGCGGAGGCCGTCTCCCTGGGGATCCGGCTCGCCGAGAGACTGCTGGACGAAGGGGCGGGCGCGGTCCTGCGGGAGGCCCGGTTGTGAGCGACGCGGCGACGGCGAAGTCCGGCGACGCCCCGCTGTCGGGACAGCGTATACTGATCACGCGCCCGCGCGAGCAGAGCGCCGCCTTCGTGCGCGGTCTGGAAGCCTTGGGAGCCCGGCCGGTGGTGTTCCCCACGGTGGAAATCCTGCCGCTTGTGGACGGCGCGGCCCTGGATGAAGCCATCCGCGGGCTGCCGGCACAGGACTGGCTGGTCTTCACCAGCGCCAACGGCGTCCGGCACTTCCTGGCGCGTTGCGAGGCGCTGGGGTGCATGGACAGCCTCGCACGGCTCGACATCGCCGCCATCGGCCCGCAAACCGCCCGCCTGCTGGAGGAGCGCGGTTTGCCGGTCAGTCTCGTGCCCGAGGAATTTCGCGCGGAAGGCATCCTGGCCGCGCTGGATCCGGACCGGGTGCGGGGCCGTCGCTTTCTGCTGGCACGGGTGGCGGGGGCCCGTGATGTGCTGCCCGAAACGCTCCGCCAATGGGGTTCGGCGGTGACGGTGGTGGAAGCCTACCGCAACGAGCCGGTGCGGCAGGGTGCCGGGCGGTTGGCGCGGATTCTGGAGCAGGTGGACTGGGTCACGTTCACGAGTCCGAGCACGGTTAACGCCTTCATGGATCTGCTCGGAACGGCTAATGTCGAAGCCTTGGCGGCGGGGGTACGGGTGGCCTGCATCGGCCCCATTACCGCGGACGCCGCCCGCGAGCGCGGCCTGGAGGTGGAGGTGGAGGCGCGGGAGTACACCGTGCCGGGCCTGATCCAGGCACTGGCGGATTCCTTCGCCTCGGGCCTGCACAGACGACGAAAGGAATCATAGGGGCGATTCTCGAACCGCTCCTGCC
>JAPOQB010000724.1 GCA_026710965.1 Deltaproteobacteria bacterium
CGCGGCGACCGTGCCGTCAGCCGGGGCCGGACGCTTCGGCCTCCACCGCCCCGCCGGCTCCCCCCGGGAGTCGGCCGGAAAGGCCCACACCCCCCCCCAAAAGCCAGAGCGGGCCGATGTGCTCCGCGCCCGCGCCGAGAACGAGCGCCACGGCCGTGTAGACTGTTGCGAGGGCGAGCCCGCCGAGCACCAGGACGCGGGCGCGCCAGGTGATCCGGTGCAAGGGGCGGTCCGGTCCGTTGTCCTGAGTTGTGTGTGTTGGTGTCATGTTCATGGCTCCACTCTGCCGGCGGGAGCGGCGCGGACCGCAGGCTGGCTACAGCTACCACGGAGCGGCGGGTTCACCGGGACGTGTAGCCCGGAGGTCTCCGAATGGCGCCGGACCGCAGGCTGTGGCGGCGCGGTCGACGCGCCGGGATAACGACGGTCACCTCCTGGTAGTCGGACTTGCGCTGCATGTTCGGGGCGTCCAGCCATTGGGGCCGGACGAGACAGGACCGGCGCCGCCGTACGTGTTATATCCGCGAAACGCGGTTCCTGTGGGCTGGTTCGTACGGAAGCGAAGAACGTCTGACTTTACGAACGTGGAGACGGTCATGACGAAACACGGCAAGGAAGTCCTACTGGTCATCGTGCTTGCGGCGGTTGCCTCCGCGGCTCTGTTCGCTGCCGCGGTCCGCGGTTCGGAGCGGGGCGTGTTCCATACCATCACCGACCGCGGCGAGCTCCGGGTCGGCGTCTCGGTGTTCGCGCCCTGGGTGATGCGTGATGGAAACGGTGAGTTGGCGGGTTTCGAAATCGACGTAGCCAGACAACTTGCCCGCGACCTGGGCGTGGGGGTGTCCTTCGTGCCGGCGCCATGGTCGGATATCATTGCCCGGCTCCTGGCGGGCCGGTTCGACGTGATCATCAGCGGCATGTCGATCACTCCGGAACGCGAGAAAACCGTCGCCTTCACCCGACCCTATGCCGAGACCGGCTATATCCTGCTCGCAAGCAGCGCTCGAGCGAAAGGCAGGACTCTCAAGGACTTCGACCGCCCCGGCGTCACCATCGCCACGCGGCGCGGCACCACGGCCGCCGCTGCCATGCGGGAGAACTTTCCGAAGGCGACGCTGGTCTATCTCAACGCCGGCGATGTGGGCTACCGGCGGGCAGCCGAGGGCGGCGTTGACGCGGTGTCGTCGACGCCAGCGGAAGCCGCGATCGCCATCGAGAAGTATGGCGGGGCGCTTAGGGTCGTGTCGCGGAAGCTCCTGTCACCGACCCGGGAAGCGTTCGCCGTCCGGAAGGGCGACCCCGAGATCCTGGACGTGCTCAACACCTGGATCGAGGAGAAGCGTCACAGCGGGTGGCTGAAGGAGCGTCACGACTACTGGTTCGCCACGCGAAGCTGGGCCAAGGAGACGAAGCCATGAACCACCGGCAGGAGGTCACGCGTTTCATGCGAATCCACCCCGGCAGGTCGCCCGGTCGGCGAGCGTTGCGTCCCAGGAGATTGCTTGCGGTTCGCGGGCAGACGCAGGATCGCCCAACGCCTTATGGCGATGGGAGCCGTTAACCCGCCGGCCCGAAGCCCGGATTGACCTGGCCAACGGCCGTAGGGAAACGGCGCCCCTATCCCATGGAGGTGACGTTGGGCCGCCATACCCCGGCCCTTGCAGCGATTTCCTTCACTTCGTCGGCGATGGCGGGCGTCTGCCCGGCCATGAATTGCCCTATTGCCGTGACGCTCACGTTTTTCGTCGCCATGTTGGCGAGAACGCTGGCGGCCACACCGGCCAACAGGGCCGCGCCGGCGGGGCCGCCGGCGACCCCGACGAGCGAAACCGCCGCCGCGGTCGCTCCCGCACCCATGCCGCCCTTGAACTGACCGTCAACGAACTCGGCGTATTCGCCTGTCTGATGGGCCTTGTGGAACGCTTTGGCCAGGGCCGCCACGGTCACCACCAACAGCAACGGGTTCGCGCTGATCGCCGAGGACAGTCCCGTGCCGCCAACGAATCTGGCGAACATCTCCGTGTCGGCGCGGTTCCAACCGAGCGCCAGGGCGAGGACGCCGACCGTGCCGCCGAGGAGTTCGGCGGCATCATAGGTATTCAGATCGTAGAACCACTCCCTGGAGATATGGAAGTTCGATTCCAGCGTCCCCGCAACGTGGTCGAAGGTTTCCTTGTCCCAGTTTGCCAACGGGAGACCTCGGGGCGTGGTCCCGTCCCTGAAGAGCCCCTGGAGCGTTCCCAGGGCTTCGTGAACGATGTTGTCGTCGGCCGAGGCTCCGCGGGCGGCATCGAAAGCGCCGGAGATGGTATGACCTCCGTCGAACAGCCGGTGATGGCTTCCGCCCAGGTGGGTTGCGTTGTAGGTGGCATCCATGGCCCTGTCGTAGATGGTTGCAGAGCCCTTGACGATATCCTGCAGCCACCCGTTCAGGTTCTCTGAGAGATTGCTGGCCAACAACCCTTGCGTCGTCACCGACAACTTCTCCGCGATCGGGACGGTGGCGCCCAAGGCCTTCTTGAAACGGGTCTGCACTCCTCCCATGGCCGCGATCGTGACTTCCGCCGCCTTCCCGGAGGCGGCGTGGGCCGAACCCGCCACCGAAGATGCGGCGTCGACAACCACCCGGGAGACGGTGCTGGAACCTTCGGCCACTGCCGAAGACGCCTTGTCCACAACCCCTGCGGAAACGCCCTTCACCTGTTCTGCGGCCAAGCTCGTGGCATCCTTGAGTTTGTTGGAGACCGAACGACGCTCTCCCATGCGTAAATCCTCCAGATTCTCCTGGCTCGGTCCTTCAACCTTGCACAACGCTTGGGGAATCGGACCGCACTATGGGTCGAGTCTTCTGATTCTATGGCCGCCGGGCTCGACGACGACGAATGCCCGCGCCAGCTCCGGTTCGCCGTAGAGTTGCAGCACTTCGGCAAGCTCGGCGTGCACGGCGTCCTGCGTGGCCGGCAGCACGCGCAGATAGAGAACCGCGCCGCGTTGCCGATTCAGAAAAACGATTCGGCCGAAGTCCCTGTCTCTGGTGACGAACAGGCGACCCTGAGCGCCGGCGACTTCAAGCAGTTCCTCGTCCGTGGCCCTTGAAAGACCGATTTCCGATACCCGAACGACATCGTGTCCCAACCCTGACAGGCGCCGAGCGGTGGCTGCATAGACGTCCTGGTCGAGCAGAAACCTCATCTGCCCGGCGCCGGGCGCAGGCGAATGTCCTCGGCGCCGACCAAGGCGATCGCGTAGCGAATGCACGCATGGACATCCTCCACGGTCAGGTCGGGATAGTAGTCGCGAACGATCCGGTCGAACGGGATGTCCTCGTCGACCAGTTCCAGGACATCCTGCACCGTGGTGCGCGTGCCCGCGACGCAGGGCTTGCCGAAGTGAACTCCTGGGTCAACGGCGATTCGGTCCATCTGGTGCCTCCGTCCTTGCCCCCGTGACAGGTTGACGGCTTGGCGGTCAAGCCGCTGGCAACAACGTGCCTTGGGCAGGCAAATATAACACCTGCAACCACGGGCGTTAAGCACCAACACTGCGCCGTTCTCGACAACGCTGTGCCATGGGATGCGGCCGCTGGCCCCGGAGGCTCGGCCGATGAGCGTGCTCGCAACGCACCGAGGCTCCGGCATGTTGGCCGTCGTGACGCGCGGCGCTCTCGCCGCCGCCCCGACTGCGCATTCATCAGGCGCCGATGTCGATCCGCTCGCCCCAAGGCTCCCGGTTCTGCTCCGGCGGGGACGCACTCCAGTTGCAGAACACGATCGGGTAAGGCGGCTCGGTCTCGGGGTAGCTCGAACATTCCATGTCCGTGAAGTAGAGGCACACGCTTGGCTGAATTCCCTGCTCGTCGAGCCACTCGAAGCCCGGGCGGAAGTCCGTGCCGCCCCGGCCCTTGAGCGCGACTTCCTCGGGGAGGTCGTCGGCCGTGTACTCGGCCGCGTCCTGCAATGCGGCGTCGACCTGGAGCACGATGACCCTCTCGGGGCGGATCTCGTCAACGACCTCGCGCAGCTCCGCCCAGAACTCACCGAGAGTTTGGGCCGGGACCGATCCCGAAGTGTCGATGATGACCGCGATGGAGTCGATGCCCTCGGAGCGGATCGAGGGCAGATAGAGGCCCGAGTCAATGAATCGTCGGTTGGGCGCGCTCCAACTGTAGTCGCGTCTGGCGGCGTCGGTCATGTAGCGGCGCAGTAGGGTCCGCCAGTCAAGCACGCTCGCATGGGCATTGCGGACCGTCTCCTCGACGCCGCCCGGGGCCTTGCCCTCGGCCCTGGCGATGCTCAGGGCCTGGTGCATGGCCTCGTCCCAGGCCTGCTCCTCAGCGGCCGTGTCCATGGGCGCGTCCGCAGAATCAGAGCGCTGGTCCGCGCGGGCTGTGGCGTCCATGACCTCGCCGGTGCCGGAAGGATCGTGGCTCGGCGGCGCACCGGATGCGCCATCGCGGTCCTGAGGGCTCTCTTCCTCGCCTTTGCCGTCACCGGCAGGATCGGACGGATCGCTGTCTTCATCCCCGACCTCCCCAGGAGGTGGCTGCCCGCCTGCTCCGGCACCCGCGCCTCCGGCATCCTGCGAAGCGTTGCCGCTGTCGCCCGAGTCGCCGTCCCCAGGTTCCAGCAACCGGTCGTACGCTTGCTCCACGCTCAGTTCCTCCCAGGCCTGGGCGTCGGGCGGGAGGGTGAATCCGGCATCGCGCAAGAGCGCGTGTGTGACTAGTTGCGAGGCCGTCTGCCACCGTTCCGGGTCCCGTTCGCCCCTGCGGGTGTGGTGCTTGAGAGCACACGCCATTATCACCCGCGCCATGGCGGTCTCGATCAGGTACGCGTCGGTCTCTGCCACCCAGTCGGGCGAGTAGCGGATCTCCCGTCCGTCGCTCGCAAGCGTCTTCCGTGTCGGATCGGCGCGGAGCGGGAGCCTCAGGACGAGGCTTCCGAAGAAGGGTTGCTTGCGCAGGAGCTCCGTCACGCAGTCGCTCACCCGTAGCGCGGACTCGTCCAGCGAGTTGGCGGACATCACGCCACCTCCCGTACCGGCGGCGTGAAGTAGCCGGCGAACTGCTCCATAAGGTCGTCCGCGTCGTGCTTCACCCGGTCCCGGACCACGGGGTCGAAGGTCCTGGACGGCCTGAGCGAATCCGGCTCCACGCCGGCGATCCTGTCCTTCACCTGCTCGCACAGGCTCGCGAGCCTCTGGTCGCCGAAGATGTTGAGCCGGGGAACGACGTCCACCAGATCCCGGATGTTGGAGATCATCGTGTCGCGGAACACCAGAGGCTTGCCGTTCTCGTCCTCGGTCAAACGCTCGGAGACCCGCTCCCCCCCTTCCGCCCGCCTCCCGTAGAGATCTCCCACCGCGTCGGGTGGCTGCTCCTCGCTGTGGGTCTCGCTGTTGCGGTTTTCTCGCTCGGTGGCGTC
>JAPOQB010000884.1 GCA_026710965.1 Deltaproteobacteria bacterium
ACCACCCGGCCCCGGAGCGCGTCGCCCACCGGAACCTCGACGATGCGGCCGGTGCGGTTGACCCGGTCGCCTTCCTTGATCAGGTGCGACTCGCCGAACAGCGCCGCGCCGACGTTGTCCTCCTCCAGGTTCAACGCCATGCCGAAGACATCGTTGGGAAACTCCAGGAGCTCTCCGGCCGCGGCGTTGTCCAAGCCGAAGATGCGGGCGATGCCGTCGCCCGTGGACAGGACGGTCCCGACCTCCTCGACCTTGACGCCCTTGTCGTAGTCTTCGATCTGCTTCTTGATGATGCTGGTGATCTCGGCCGTGCCGATTTCCATGGCTCGCTCCCTTGAACTGGTGTGCTGGCTCCGCACACGGGCGGGTTGAACCCGCCCGTGGATGTGCTTTCCCCGTCACGCCGGCGGGTCCGCCCGCTAGTAGGTCCGTTCGATGCTCTTTCTCAGACTCTGAAGCTGTGTGCGCACGCTGCCGTCGTAGACCTTGCCGCCCACCTCGACGATGATGCCGCCGATGATGGCGGGTTCGACTTCCTCCGTGAGAATGGCGGTCTTTCCGGTCATCTCGCCCACCACCTCGGCGAGGCTGGTCCGTCGATCCTCCCCCAGGGCCTGGGACACCACGACCTTGGCGTTGACCCGGCCCCTCGAATCGTCCAGCAGCCGGTGGTAGTGGCGCGCGATGGAGGGCAGTCCGTCCATGCGGTCCCGAGTCACCAGCAGCGAGAGGAAGTTGGTGGTCAGATCCGACAGCCCCAGGCGTCCGGCCAACTCCACCACGATTTGCCTGCGCTGGTCCTGCTCGAAGGCCGGGTTTCCCAACACCTTCTTCAGGTCGGGGTCCGCATAGATCCCGAGAAAGCTGTCGACCTCGGCCCCGACGGCCTCTTCACGGTCGGCGGCGAGCTCGAAAATGGCTCTTGCGTAGCGGCGGCTCAGCTTTCCTTCGATCATCTGCTTGAACCCGGTTCCCTGAGAGTTTCATGCGCCTCGGTCGAAGCGTCAGAGTACCCGTATCTCCCGCGAGAAGCTCTCGACCATCCGATCCTGGTCCGCGGCGGCCATGTGCTCCTGGATCACCCGCTCCGCCGCGGCCTCGGCCAGCAGCGCCATCTCTCCGCGAATCTGCTGGCGCGCCATCTTGACTTCCTGCTCGGCCAGGAAGTCCGCGTCGGCTTTCAGCTTGGCGGCGGACTCTTCGGCCTCGGCCACGATCCGCGCCCGTTCACGCTCGCCCTCGGCTCGCAGGTCCTCCCGGATGCGGTCGCACTCCGAGTCGAGAACCTTCAACAAATCCTGATACTTGCGAACATAGCCCTCGGCTTCGCCCTTGGCCTGCTGCGCCGTCGCCACGGCCTCTACGAGCCCCTCGCGGCGCTGCTTGAGGTGCTGCTTGATGAGCGGAAGGCCGTAACGTTTGACCAGAAAGGCAAAGATCAGGAAGTTGATCAGCGGGAAGAGCAACTCCGTCACGGAGGGAACGTGGGCGCCACCCTCGGCAGCCCACGCCGTGGACACAAGTAGGTCGGTTAGAAAGGTCATGTCAGCTTCCGGCCCAGGACCTTCTCCGCCATCTCAAGCGCCAGCGCGTCGGCGTTGGCCGAGGCGATGCGGCGCGCCGCTTCCAGTTCCTTGTGGACCTCTTCCCGTATCTCCTGGATCTTCTGGGTCGCGGCGTCACGCCCCTGCGAGACGATCACGTTGCGGGCCTTGAGCGCCTCCTCCCGGATCTCGCTCTTGATCGCTTCCCCTTCGGCCCGCGCCTTGGCAATGGCGGCGTCGTATTGCGCCTGCAATTCCTTGCCTCCCTCGACCATGGAGCGGGCTTCGGCGTGGGCGCCATCCGTTCTGCGCTCCCGTTCCGCCATCAGACGCCCCACGGGCCCGAACAGAACCCGGCGCATGATGCTCCAGAGAATCAGGAACAGGACAATTTGGACCACCAAAGAAAAGTCTATACTGATCATGCTTCGGATTCGGTGTTGGTGACGCCGGACTCGGACGGGAGCCCGGGTCATTGGAACCTCGGAGATGGCGTCGGACAGGTCTATAGCATTCACACCTGTGGTTGTCAAAGCGAGTGCCGAGTGAGCCACGGCACCGTTGACCTGCATGGCGACAGCTACCCGCTCCCCATCATCATGTCGGTGATTCGCTCCAGGTCGTCCTGCGAATAGTACTCGATTTCCAGCTTGCCCTTGTCGTCACGGGCCCGGTGCATGAGCCTGACCCGGGTGCCGAGGCG
>JAPOQB010000361.1 GCA_026710965.1 Deltaproteobacteria bacterium
AACACGCTCAGGTGCGTGATGGATTTCTTCGGCCCGGAGCAACTGGTATTCGGCACCAACTATCCCTACGGCCCGGAGGACGGCTGCGGCTTCATCAAGAACAGCCTCAAGGCCCTCGACGACCTGGAATTGGCGCCGGAGCCCAAGGAGCGGATACTCGGCGGCAACGCCGCCCGGATCCTGCACATCGAGGCGCGCGGCTCGTAGCGGCCGGCAGATCGAGAATGAAGTCAGGGGGCGTTCTTCGATATGGCGTCCTTCGACTTCGCTTCGCGAAGCCTGTCCTGAGCCGTGACGAAGGGCTCAGGACGAACGGGGTCTTGAAAATTTTCTCTCGTTCGTCCCGAGCGTAGCGAGTACTGAGCCCTTCGACCCGGCTCAGGACAGGCTTGTAGGAAGGCTCAGGACGAACGGGTCTTGAAATCTTCCCCCGTTCGTCCTGAGCGTAGCGAAGCGAAGTCGAAGGACGCCATTTCAACTTCCCGGGAGACCACTCATCATGTCTCAAGCTCTACATGAAATCCGTTACGGCAAGGCCGCACGCACCCTCGTCATGGGCACCCGGGGCGTCATTGCCGCGGGCCATCCGCTGGCGTCGGTGGCCGGCCTCAGGATCATGCAGCGGGGCGGCAATGCCGTGGATGCCGCGGTGGCCGCCGGCTTCGTTCTGGCCGTGGTCAAGCACGAGGCCTGCGGCCTCGGCGGCGACATGTTCTCGCTGGTCTACATGAAGGACGAAGGGAAGGTGAGGGCGCTCAATGCCAGCGGGCCGGCTCCCGGCAACGCCACCATCGAGGCGTTCAAGAGCCGCGGCCTGGATGCGATCCCGACCTCCGGGCCCTTGAGCATTTCAGTGCCCGGGGCGGTGGACGGATGGCTGGAGTTGCACCGCCGCTACGGCACCGTGGACCTGGCGGAGGTCTGCGCCGACGCCATCACCCTGGCCCGGGACGGTTTTCCGCTCTATCTGGCTCTGGCGGAGTCCATCGAGACGTGGGCGCCCACGTCACCCGACATCCAGCAATACTTCCGGGCGCGGCTGGAGGATCTCACACCGGGGCGGGTGCTGCGGCAGCCGGAACTGGCAGGGGTGCTGGAGTCCATCGCCCGCAACGGCCGGGACGGCTTCTACGGCGGCGACGTGGCGGCGCGCCTGTGCGCTGGCATCAGGGAGCGGGGCGGGCTGCTCGAGGAGCGAGATCTGGAGGGCAGCTTCGCCGAGTGGATGGAGCCGCTCAGCACCGACTACCGGGGGTATCAGATCCTGGAGCAGCCGCCGGTGTCCCAGGGGTTCATCGTCCTCACCATGATGAACCTGCTGGCGGGGTACGACTACCGGTCGCTGAGCCAAACCGAAATGGCCCACGTGATGGTGGAGGCCAAGAAGATCGCCTTCGAGGACCGTATCCGGCACCTGGACGACCCGCGCTTCGGCGATCCGGAAGTCCAGCGCCTGATCGGCCAGGAATACGCCGACCAGCGCCGGGGCGACATCGCCGGCAGTGCCGGGCCGGTGACCTCGTCCTACGCCGCGGCCGGCGCCGACACCACCTATCTGTGCGTGGCGGACGGAGACGGCAACGCCATTTCGCTCATCGAGAGCGTCTTCTCGGTCTTCGGGTCGCGCGTCGTGGCAGGAGACACCGGCCTCGTCATGAACAACCGCCTGTGCAGCGCCATGCTGGACCCCGGCAGCGCCAACGCCCTCAAGCCGGGCAAGCGGCCCGCGCACACCCTCAACTCCTACATGGTATTCCACAACGGCGAATTCCTGGCGGTGGGCGGCACCCCGGGGGCGGACGACCAGCCCCAGACCAACGTCCAGGTGCTGCACAACCTGCTGGACCTCAAGATGGACCCCCAGTGCGCTCTGGAAGCCCCCCGGTGGAGCCACGTGCCGGGCACGCCGCCCAACGTGGGATATCCCGAAATGTTGCGCCTGGAGGGGGGATTCCCCGAAGAGGTCGTGAACGGCTTGGCGGCCAAGGGCCACCCGGTGACCGTGGTGGAGCCGTGGACCTTCGGCGGAGCGGCGCTGATCGCCAAGGATCCGCGCAACGGCGCGTTGATGGCCGCCGCCGACCCGCGCCGGGACGGCTACGCCCTGGGCTGGTAACGGAGAACCAAACCATGAGCCAGGATTACCAGCATCGGACGCTTCGTGTCGGCGGCATCGAGACCCACTATCTGGAGGCAGGGGAGGGGCCCGACCTGGTGCTGCTCCACGGCGGCGAGTACGGCGCCTCGGCCGAGGCCACCTGGGGTCCTACCATCGGAAAGCTGGCGGCAACCTTTCACATCGTTGCTCCGGACATGCTGGGGTATGGACGCACGGCCAAGATCTACAGCTTTTCCGATCCCTCCGGGTTCCGCATGACCCATCTGGCGCAGCTCATGGAGGTGGCGGGCGTGGGCGAGGCCTTCTATGTCGGCAACTCGGCCGGAGGCGGTACGCTGCTGCGGAGCGCGGTACGCACCCCGTCGCCCTTGAAGATGAAGAAGATGGTCACCATCTGCGGCAACGCCGGCGTCTTCAAGAGCGAATCCCAGACCGACCTGGAGGAATACACCCCGAGCCTGGAGAACATGCACAAGCTCCTGAAGCTGCTGTTCCACGACGAGAAATGGCTGACCCCGGAAAGCGTCGAAGCGCGTTACGCCGACTCCATCGCGCCGGGGGCCTGGGAGGCCTTGTCCGCGGCCCGCCTGAAGCGGCCGGGACTTGAGCGAGGCTCCACCATCGAGACCTTCGTGCGGCAGCTCTCCGGCGTGGCGATCCCGCTGCTCATCGTCTCCTGCGACCACGACCCCCTCAATCAGTCCGACTGGGACGAGCGCCTGCAACGCATCGTGCCCGGGTCCACGGTGCACCGTTTCCGGGATTCCGCCCACGAGCCGCAGATCGAGGAGCGGGACGCGTTCGTCAAGGTGGTGACGGATTTCCTGCTGTCTTGACAACGCCGGAGGGCGAGCTTACCTTCAAGACAAAGGCCGGACGGGACTTGGACATGGTCATTTACGATCTCACTTGTGACAACAGCCACAGCTTCGAGGGTTGGTTCTCGGGACCGGAGAACTACCAGGAGCAGTTGTCCCAAAACCGGATCGAATGCCCGGTGTGCGGCTCCACGGCCATCACCAAGCTGCCTCATGCCTGCGCCGTGCACATGAAGAAGGAAGAGGCCCCGGCCCCCCAGGCGCGCCGTCCGGCCCCGTCCATGCCCACCCCCGAGCAGTTCAAGGAGGCGCTGATCCGGGTCCACCACTACGTTCAGAACAACTTCGAGAACGTCGGCCACCATTTTGCCGACGAGGCCCGCCGCATATACCAAGGCGAAGTCGACGAGCGGCCCATCCACGGCACCGCCACCGCCGAGGAGCGTGAAGCGCTCGACGACGACAGCATCCCCTACACGACATTGCCGAAGCCCGAGCTCGATAGCTGAGGCCGGCCGCATCCCTTCGTCAACCGTGTGTTCTCCGCCAGTTTTCCGCGCAGGCAGGCCGGGTGTGGTGATTGACAACGCGTCGGCTTGTCTGTTACGCGATGCACCATGGACGCGCGTGAGATCCGGCATGTTATGGGGCATTTCGCCACCGGTGTGACCATCATCACGACCAAGGACAAGGCGGGAGTCCCCACCGGGATCACCGCCAATGCGTTTTCTTCGCTCTCCCTGGACCCGCCGCTGGTGCTGGTGTGCATCGACAAGAAGGCCAACTGTTACGATTGTTTCGAGGATACCGGCGTGTTCGCGGTCAACCTGCTCGGCGAGCACCAGGAGCATCTGGCCAACCGCTTCGCCACCAAGGGCATCGAGAAGTTCCAGGACACCGCCTGGCACATGAGCGGCAACGACATCCCGCTGCTGGACCAGACCATCGGATACATCGAGTGCACCGTCACGCAGGGCTACGACGGCGGCGATCACACCATCTATCTCGGCCAGGTCATTGACGCGCAGGCGTCCGGTGAACGGCCGCTGCTGTTCTTCAAGGGCAAGTATCAGCGACTCCCCGAAGACGACTAGTTCCGCTTGGGC
>JAPOQB010000291.1 GCA_026710965.1 Deltaproteobacteria bacterium
CACCGCGGCCGTGAGATTCCGCCACAGTGACGAGAGGTATTCGCTCCAGGCAAACCCCCCAAGACGGCGGCTCGCCAGCCACATGAGCGCCACGAACTGAAAGGTCGCGGACAACGAGTTGGCCAGCGCCAAACCCGCGTAGGACAGGCTGACCGCGCCGATGCCCTGACTCAAGGCGGCCACCGCCAGCACGAACGGGTTGTCCCCGGCCACGGCATCCACGCGGCCCATCAGCACAAGGCTCAGGAACAGGTTGAGCACGAAGGTCCAGAACGCCACCCGGACCGGCGTTTTCGTATCCTGCATGGCGTGAAAGAGGGGAACGAGGACACGCGAGGCGGAGACGGCCCACAGGCCCATGGCGAGGAACACCAGAGCCCGGGCGCTGGCCGACACATCCGCGGCGCCGAACGCCCCCCGTTGGAACAGCAGCGAGAACGCCGGCACGGCGATAACCATCAACCCCAGGGCGGCCGGCAGCGAGACGAAATTCACCATCCGGAGCGAGTAACCCAGAGTCGCCTTCAATCCGCTCACATCGTTACGGGCGGCCAGCGACGAAAAGCTCGGCAACGCCGCCGTACCCAGAGCGACGGCGAACACCCCGAGGGGAAACTGGAGCAGCCGGTCGGCGTAATAGAGGTAGGAAACGCTACCCGGCTCCAGCAGCGAAGCCAGAATGGTGCTCACGAGGACGTTCAACTGATAGACAGCGGCTCCGAGGACCGCGGGGCCCATCAACCGCAGGAACCTCAAGAAGGCCGTGCTGCGAAAGTCCAGGCTCGGGCGCCACGAAAACCCGTGCCGGTGGAGAAACGGCAACTGCAGCGCGAACTGCGCCACGCTGCCGAGCAGAACGCCGTAGGCGAGGCACAGAACCGGTTGGGACAGCAACGGCATCAGCAGGAAGGCCGAGGCGATGATCGCCAGATTCAGCAGCACCGGGGCCACCGACGGAGCCATGAAATGGCGAAAGGTGTTCAGGTATCCCATGGCCAGGGCCACGAGACTGACGAAGAAGATGCTCGGGAACATGACCCGCACCAACTGCACGGTGAGGGAGAACTTTTCCGGCGTCGCGGAAAACCCCGGCGCGAACAAACGGGTGAGCGGGGACGGGAAGAGGAGGCCCGCGGCGGTCAGGACGATCAGGAACAGCACCGCGAAGGTTACGATCACCCGGCTGGCGGCGACGGCCTCGCGCCGGCCCCGGGTGGTCAGAACTTCGGAGAGAACCGGCACGAAACCCGCGGAAAGGGCTCCCTCCGCGGTGAGGCGCCGCAGCAGGTTGGGAATCCTGAAGGCAACGAAAAACGCGTCGGCCGCGCTCTGCGCACCGAGGACATACCCGATGACGACATCCCTTGCGAGGCCCGAGACGCGGCTCAGGAGAGTCAGGGAACCGACGACGGTCGTCGCTTTGGCCACCCTGCCGAACTCGCTCACCGTTGACTCCTCACTCATGCGGTGTTAGTAACATGACCTTCAGGAGGTAAACTTTGGCGAACCACAAATCGGCAATCAAGCGGCACAATCAAAGCGTCCAGCGCCATCTGCGCAACCAATCGGTCGAGTCCAGGGTCAAGACCCTGATCAAGAAAGTCAAGGTGGCCATCGACAGCAAGAACCCGGAAGCCATCGCGGAGAAGATCAGGGAAGTCAACGGTTTGCTCGACAAGGCCGTGGTCAAGGGAGTCATCAAGCGCAACACCGCGTCGAGAAAGCTCTCCCGGCTGGCCCGGGCCGCCCATCAGGCCGTGATCCCCGAGGCTTCCGCCGAAGCGGCACCCGCACCCGGCACCCAAGCCTAGTAGCCGGCCCCGTCCCTCAAAACCCCTCCGCCATCCGCTGCCTTATCAAACGGGCGAACCTTTCGAGTAGTCGTTTCCTGGCCCTCGCGCGGGAATCCTCGGCCAGCCTGGCATCGGCCAACTGACTCACATCTCCCGGGTCCAGGGTATTGCCGAGGAATCCGGAGGAACCCGGTACGACGGCGCCCCTCGCGGCGTGGTAGACCTCCCGGAGCCGCAAGAGCTGCCGTGGCCACAACACTTCCTTCGACTGCCTGCGGCGAAGCGTCGCTTCCACTTCGAATCGGGCTTCCACCTGCAAGACCTCGTCGAAGCGGTTGACCGACACGTTCCTGGTTTCGTAGTTCCGGATGACACCCGAAAGGATCGCGTCCGCGTCATCCGGCCGTTCTCCCACGCGCGGCCGGGCCTGGGCCGACAACTCCCGCCGCAGCGCCAGCGCCAGGCCGTCTTCCAGCCCTACGACCCGGGTCCGATTGACGAAGGGCTCCACGTAGACCGTCCGGACGTCTTCCGGCAGCCCCGCGTCGGAGTCCACGAAGCGATAGCCGCAGGCTCCCGCCAGAAGTGCCACGGCCAACGGGACCCCCAGCAGCAAGACGCCTTGCCGGGCCAACTTCATCCTTCGAGCACGATATTGACCAGCCGGCCGGGGACTTGCACGACCCGCCGGACGCCGCGTCCGTCGATGAAAGACGCCACCCGCGGGTCGGTCAGCGCCGCGGTCTCGATGCGGTCCGCGGGGGCGTCCGCCGGAACGGAAACCTTTCCGCGCAGCTTGCCGTTGACCTGCACGACGATGAGCCGGCTCTCCTGCACCAGCGCATCCTCGGAGTACTCCGGCCAGCTCACGTCCGCCAGGGTTTCGCCGTGGCCCAGCCGCTCCCACAACTCGCTGGCGACGTGCGGCACGAACGGCGCCAGGAGGACGATCTCCGTCTCCAATGCGGCCTTTACCAACGCAGCCCCGCCTTCTTGCTCGAACTCGTCGCCGCTCAACCCGCTCAAGGCATTCTGGAGCTCCATGATGGCGGCGATGGCGGTGTTGAAGTGAAACCGCTGCTCGATATCGTCCGTGACCTTCTTGATGGTCCAGTGAATCCGGCGGCGCAATTCCTTGAGTCCGTCGGATGCGGGGACACGGCCGGCATCCGCGACGACCTCCGCCAACCGCTCGCGGTGGCGCATGGCGAAACGCCAAAGGCGGTTCAGGAACCGGTGGGCGCCCTCGACCCCCTGGTCGCTCCAATCCAGGTCCTTCTCCGGCGGGGCCGCGAACAGCGTGAACAGGCGCGCCGTGTCCGCGCCGTAGCGCTCGATGAGCTGGTCGGGGTCGACGACGTTCATCTTGGACTTGGACATCTTGGCGCCGTCCTTGATGACCATGCCCTGGGTCAGGAGATTGGTGAAGGGTTCCGTCACCGACAACCAACCCAGGTCTTCCAGAACGCGGGTAAAGAACCGGGCGTAGAGCAGGTGCAGCACCGCGTGCTCGACGCCGCCCACGTACTGGTCCACCGCCATCCAGTAGTCCGTCCGCTTCCGGTCCAGCGGCTGACGGTCCTCGTCGGGACAGGCGTAGCGGGCGAAGTACCACGAAGACTCCACGAACGTGTCCATGGTGTCGGTTTCGCGGCGGGCCGACCTTTGGCACGTCGGACACGTGGTCTCGTAAAATTCCGGAAGGCTGGCCAGTGGCGAGCCGCCCGCGCCGGTGAACTCGACGTTGGTGGGGAGCCGTACCGGCAACTCGTCCAGGGGCACCGGGACCATGCCGCAGGCTTCGCAGTAGACCACGGGGATGGGCGCACCCCAGTAGCGCTGGCGGGAGATGCCCCAGTCCCGCAGCCGGTAGCGGACGGTGCCCTTGCCCCAGTCCCGCTCCTGGAGGAAGGCGGCGATCCGGCTCCGGCCTTCCTCGCTGCTCAGGCCGCTGAAGTCGCCGCTGCCGGCCATCACCCCGTCCGCGGTATACGCCTCGGTCATGTCGTCGGCCGCCAGCGTGGCGCCGCGCGGGTGGATCACCGGACGCACCGGGAGGTCGTACTTCCTGGCGAACTCGAAGTCCCTCTGGTCATGGGCCGGAACCGCCATGACCGCGCCGGTGCCGTATTCCATGAGCACGAAATTGGCGACGTAGATGGGGATCCGCTCCCCGGTGAACGGGTTGAGACAGAACGCGCCGGTGAAGATGCCCTCCTTCTCCATCTCGACGTCGCCGCGCCGGGAATGACTGATCCGTTTGACGCGCCGCGCGAACTCTTCCACCGCGGGTTGCTGCGGCGTGCCTTCGGAGAGCTCCAGGGCCATGGGATGTTCGGCGGCCAGGGAAACGAAGGTGGCGCCGTAGACGGTGTCCTGGCGGGTGGTGAACACGGTGAGGTCGCCCTCCCGGTCTACGAACGGGAAGCGGATCTCGGCGCCGATGGATTTGCCGATCCAGTTGCGCTGCATGGTGAGCACCTTGTCCGGCCAACCCCGGAGCTCGTCGCATCCCGCCAGCAGGTCCTCGGCGTACTCCGTGATACGGAAGAACCACTGGGGCAGCTCCCGCATGACCACCTCGTGCTCGCAGCGCCAACAGCGACCGTCCACCACCTGCTCGTTGGCCAGAACCGTCTCGCAACCGCTGCACCAGTTGACCGCGGAGTTCCGCTTGTAGGCCAGGCCGCGCTTGAGCATTTCCAGGAAGAACACCTGCTCCCAGCGATAGTAGCTGGCATCGGAGGTCGCCAGCTCACGGCCCCAGTCGTAGCTGAAGCCCATCTTCTTGAGTTGCGCCCGCATGTAGTCGATGTTCTCCACCGTCCAACGGGCGGGATGAACCTTGTTGGCGATGGCGGCGTTTTCCGCCGGCAGGCCGAAGGCGTCCCAGCCCATGGGGTGAAGCACGTTGAACCCGCGCATGCGCTTGTAGCGGGCGATCACGTCCCCGATGGAGTAGTTCCGCACGTGGCCCATATGGATCCGGCCCGACGGATAGGGGAACATCTCCAGCAGATAGTACTTGGGCAGGTCGGAGGACTCGTCCACGCGAAAGCTCGCGAGTCGCTCCCACTCTCCCTGCCATCGCTCCTCGATATTCCAGAACTCGTACTTGTCCATCATGGTTCCGGCCGCTCGCTCTCCTTGAGTCCTTTGGCATCCGCGACCTGGTCGAGCACTCCGTTGATGAACGCGGAGGAATCGTCCGACCCGTAACGGTTGCCGATCTCAATGGCTTCGTCGATGCTGACGTTCAATGGAATGTCCGGGCAAAAGAGCAACTCGTAGGTGGCGAGGCGAAGGATGATGAGGTCCACCTTGGACAAGCGGCCGAGCTTCCAGTTCTCAAGGGCCGTCTCCAGCAACCCGTCGATCTCGGTGCGGTGCTCCACGGTCCCGGCGATCAGGCGCTGGGCAAAATCCCTGGCGCCGGCGCGCGACGGGAAGTGACCCCAGAAACTGTCCGGACCCGTGGGAGAAGGGTCTCCGGTGATCTCCATCTGATAGAGCACCTGCAACGCCAGCTCCCTAGCCTTGCGGCGAATACTCACCATTGGATCGTTACGGTTGGACTGGAGCCCGGGAGTTCAGGAAAGCTCTTTGCTCAAGCTCGCCATTTCAATGGCGGTCACGGCAGCCTCGAACCCCTTGTTTCCCATCTTCGCCCCGGCGCGATCGACCGCCTGCTCCACCGTGTTGGTGGTCAGCAGGCCGAAGGCGATGGGAATGCCGTGCTGGTTCATGGCGTTGCCCACGCCGCGCGAGGCCTCGCCGCAGATATAGTCGAAGTGGGGCGTCTCCCCGCGGATCACGGCTCCGACACAGATCAGCGCGTCGTATTTCCCGCTCTTGGCCATCTTGTGGGCACAGAAGGAGATCTCGAAGGCGCCGGGGACCCACACCACGTCGACGTTCGCGTCCGTGTCCGCGCCGTGCCGCCTGAGGCCACTCACGGCGCCGTCCAGGAGCCGCTCCGTAATGAATGCGTTGAACCGGCTGGCGATGATGCCGAACCTCATCGCCGTGGCGTCCAGTTTTCCCTCGATCACTCGCATGGCGCGCACCTTCAACGCGCGGGCTCGTCCTCGACGTTGGTCAGGAGATGCCCGAGCTTGTCGCGTTTGGTCTGCAGATAGCCGAGGTTGCGACCGCCGGGCTTGATCTCCAGCGGTATCCGTTCGCTCACCGACAAACCATAGCCCTCCAGGCTGACGATCTTGCGCGGATTGTTGGTCAACAGGCGGAGCCGCTGGATGCCGAGGTCACGCAGTATCTCCGCGGCCACGCCGTAGTCCCGGAGATCCACGTCGAACCCCAGTTCCAGATTCGCCTCCACGGTGTCACGCCCGTCGTCCTGCAAGGCGTACGCCTTGATCTTGTTGGTCAGGCCGATGCCCCGGCCTTCCTGATGCATATAGACGATGACGCCGCACTCTTCCTGGTCGATCATCCGGATCGCCGCCCGTAACTGGTCTCCGCAGTCACAGCGCTCCGACGAGAACACGTCCCCGGTCAGACACTCCGAATGCACTCGCACGGCAACGTCGTCGCGCCCGCTGACGTCGCCCTTGACCAGGGCCATGTGCTCGAAAGGGTCGAGATTGGTC
>JAPOQB010000436.1 GCA_026710965.1 Deltaproteobacteria bacterium
AAAGGTCAAACGGCTAGAACCATCTGCCATGCCGAAGCTCCGCAGCCTTCGAGACGCCATCGCCGAGGAGGTCGAGGACGGCATGTCCGTCTTCATGGGCGCCGCCCTCGAGTCGCTTATCCCTTTTGCCGCCGGCTACGAACTCATTCGTCAGGGAAAGCGGGACCTCACGCTGATGACCACCATCTCCGACATGCAGTTCGACCAACTCATCGGCGCGGGTTGCGCCAACAAGGTGTGCGGCGCGTGGGTCGGCAACGTGGCGGCGGGCCTCGGGCACAACTACCGGCGCGCGGTGGAGCGGCGGGAGCCGGCGCCGCTGGCGGTGGAGAACCACTCCAACTTCTCCATGGCGCTGGGCCTCAAGGCCGCGGCCATGGGCGTCCCGTTCCTGCCCACGCGAACGCTCATGGGCAGTGACTTCCGGGAGGAGGCGTCGTTCGCGGACGTGGTCTGTCCTTTCACCCGCGAGAACCTGCTGGCGGTGAAGGCGGTGAAGCCCGACGTGGCCATCCTGCACGTGCAGCGTGCCGACGACGAGGGCAACGCCCACGTCTGGGGCAACCTGGGAGTCACCCAGGATGCGGCCATGGCGGCGGGGAAGGTGGTGCTGACGTGCGAGGAGATCGTGCCGCACGACGTGATACTGAGCGATCCCAACCGGACGCTGGTGCCCGGATTCCTGGTGGCGGCGGTGGCCTGCGTCCCGTTCGGCTCCCACCCGGCGCCCACCCAGGGCTACAGCCGCCGCGACGACGATTTCTATTTTGCCTACCACGCCGAGTCCCGGGACCGCGCCGGGTTCGACCGCTGGCTGAACCAGTGGGTGCTGGGCGTGGACGGGCATGACAGATACCTGGAACGGCTCGGCAGCGAACGGGTGGGGCGCCTCAAGCCGAACGCGAGCCACATGGCGGCGCCGGTAAGCTATGGGTACTAGTGCGGCGTCTCGGGGAAACGCGGATTCCGCCATTGAAAATGGGCGTCCTTCGACTTCGCTCCGCTACGCTCAGGACGAACGGTGTGTTTGGACACCGCTGGTGCCTTGGAACAACTCCATCCTCGGACACCGCTGGTGCCTTGGCAAACTCCATCCTCGGACTCCGCTGGAGCCTTGGAACAACTCTATCTTTGGACTCCGCTGGTGCCATGGCAAAACTCCATCCGTTCGTCCTGAGCGTAGCGGAGCGAAGTCGAAGGACGCCCATTGAATCGCGGCGCTCGGAATGCTACCCGGAGTGGAACGGCGGCGGTGGAGGCATCGCAGACCTTTCGTGACCGATCCATGGAGTACACGCGGCGAGAGCTCATGGTCATTGCGGCAGCCCGCGAGATTCGCGACGGCGAGCGTGTCTTCGTGGGGATGCGGCTGCCGCTCCTGGGGTTCGCCGTGGCCAAGGAACTGCACGCGCCCAATGCCATCGGCATCTTCGAAAGCGGCGTGGTGCGGGACTGGCCGGCGCTGGAGCCGATCTTCACCATGAGCGATCCTCCCAACGTGGCCGGCGCGCTGTTCTGCTGCGGCCTCATCGAGGTCATGAGCCTGCTTCAGAGCGGCCGGGTGGAAATGGGCTTCATCGGCGGCGCAGAGGTGGACTGTCACGGCAACCTCAATACCCACTGGGTCGGGGACGGGAAGAAACGCCTGCGGCTGCCGGGGAGCGGCGGCGCGGCGGACATCGCCACCCTGGCCGGTCGGTGCGTCATCATCATGAATCACGAACGGCGGCGTTTCGTGCCCCGGGTCCAGTACATCACGTCGCCGGGTTACGGCGACGGGGCCGGTTGGCGCGGGCAGCGCGGACTGGCCGGCGGCGGCCCGAGCCGGACCATCAGCAGTCTTGGCATCTTTTCGTTCGACCCCGAGAGCCGGGAGATGCAAGTCGAGTCGTATCATCCCGGGGTTACGGTGCAGGAGATCAAGGATGAGACGGATTGGCCGCTCAAGGCGGCGCCCGAGATCACCGAGACTCCGGCGCCGACCCGGGACGAGCTCCTGGCCGTGAGAAAGTACGATCCGGCGGGGGTCTGGACATCATGACCACGTCGCGACTACGTTATGACCAAGGTTGACCACGTCGTGACCACGTTAAGGCCACGTGGTAACCGCGCCACGACCCGTCGTAACCACAGTCCGGCCGTGTCGTGACCTGTTGACCATGCACCTGGATATGCACCGATGATCGTCGCTGTCCTTTCCGGTTTTGTCCTGGCCTTGCTGGCGCCCTCCCTCTACCGGGTGAGCGCGCGCTGGGCGGGATGCGTGTTCTCGCTGTTCCCGGCGGTGCTGGCGCTCTACTTCCTGAGCCACATGGACGCCGTCCTGGCCGGCGAAGCGGTGCGGGTCACGTACCCCTGGGTCCCGGCCATGGGGCTCGAGCTCTCCTTCAATCTGGACGGCCTGGGGCTCCTGTTCGCGCTGGCCATCACGGTGGTGGGCACGCTGATCATCACTTATGCGGGCAGCTACCTCCACGGCCATCCCTCGCTGCCTCGTTTCTATCTCTTCATCCTCATGTTCATGGGGTCCATGCTGGGCGTGGTGCTGTCCGACAACCTCATCGCGCTGTTCGTCTTCTGGGAGCTCACCAGCGTCACCTCCTACTTCCTCATCGGCTTCGAGCACGACAAGGACACGGCCCGGGCGGCTGCGCTGCAGGCGCTGCTGGTGACCGGCACCGGCGGCCTGGCGCTGATGGCGGGCGTGCTGCTCATGGGGCAGATTGGCGGCAGCTTCGAGATATCCGCGCTGGCCGCGGACAACGCCGCGGTGCAAGAGCACCGGCTCTATCCGCTGGTGCTGGCGCTGGTCTTCGCCGGCGCGTTCACCAAGTCGGCCCAGGTGCCGTTCCACTTCTGGCTGCCGTCGGCCATGGAGGCGCCCACGCCGGTGAGCGCCTACCTCCACTCCGCCACCATGGTCAAGGCCGGCGTCTATCTGCTGGCCCGGTTCAGCCCGGTCCTCGGCGGCAGTGACATCTGGTTCTACGTGGTCACCGGTTTCGGCGCCGCCACCATGCTGGCGAGTGCGTACCAGGCGCTCTACCAGACCGATCTCAAGAAGATCCTCGCCTACTCCACGGTGAGCGTTCTGGGCACCCTCACCATGCTCATCGGCCTCGGCAACAAGCTGGCGATCCAGGCGGCCATGGTCTTTCTCATGGCCCACGTCCTCTACAAGGCCGCGCTCTTCCTGGTGGCCGGGTCCATCGACCACGAGACCGGCACCCGGGACATCCGGCAACTCGGCGGGCTGCGCAAGACCATGCCCATCATCTGCGCCGGCGCCGCCATCGGAGCCCTTTCCATGGCGGGGTTGCCGCCGTTCTTCGGCTTCGTCGGCAAGGAAGCGCTGTACGAAGCGCTGACCCACGACAACATGCTGGTGACGGCGGTGGGCGTCCTCACCAGCATGCTGCTGTTCGCGGTGGCGTGGCTGGCGGGCATCCGGCCGTTTTCCGGGGAGGAGACCCACACCCCCAAGCACCCTCACGACCCGCCCTGGACCATGTGGCTGGGCCCCGTCTTCCTGGGGTGCCTGAGCGTGCTGTTCGGTGTGATGCCGGTGCTCCCGGAGGCGCTGTTGTCGGCCGCGGCAAGCTCCGTGCTGGGCCAGAGCGTGAGCTTTCACCTGGCCTTGTGGCACGGCTTCAACACGCTGCTGCTGCTGAGTCTGGCGACCTTCGCCCTGGGCGTGCTGGTTTACCTGAACCGCGCCACGCTGCAGCGGGTCACGGAGTTCGCCCTGCCCGTGGTCCGTTGCGGCCCGTCCCACGGCTATGCCCTGTGGCTCCGCTTTCTCAACTGGTCGGCGGTGGGTCAGACCCGGGTGCTTCAGAACGGATATCTGCGGTTGTACCTGGCCACCATCATGACGGTCACCGCGGTGCTGGCCTGGTACACCTTCCTCACGGAAGCCGACGTCGGCGTGGTGCGGTTGAACTGGGGCGACATCGGCCTTCACGAATGGGTGCTGGGGATCGTGGCGTTGGTGGCCGCCATCGCCACGGTGCGGGCCCAGACGTTCCTGCGCGCGGTCATGGCCCTCGGGGTGGTGGGCTACAGCGTGGCGCTGATCTTCGTGCTCTACGGCGCCCCCGACCTGGCCATGACCCAGTTCCTCATCGAGACCCTGTCGCTGATCCTGTTCGTGTTCGTGTTCTACTACATGCCGCCGTTCAAGCGGTTCTCCACCCGTCCGGTCATGTTGCGGCACGCGGCCATCGGCACCGCGGTGGGCGCGCTGTTCACGTTGCTCGTGCTGGTGGCGACGTCGGTGCAGTGGCACCCGACCATTTCCACCTATTTCTCGGCAAATTCGTACCTGATGGGGCAGGGCCGGAACATCGTCAACGTGATCCTGGTGGACTTCAGGGGCTTCGATACGCTGGGTGAGATTACCGTGCTGGCGGTGGCGGGCATTGGCGTGTATTCGCTCATCCGCCTCCGGCTGGGGAAGGGGAGGAACTCGTGAACTCGCTGATTCTCAGGACGGCCAGCCGGTTCCTGCTGATCCTGCTGTTCCAGTTCTCCATCTTCCTGCTGCTCAGGGGGCACAACGACCCGGGCGGCGGATTCGTCGGCGGCCTGGTGCTGGCCGCGGCCCTGACCCTCTACGCCATTGCCTACGACGTGCGCTCCATGCGCCGCTTCCTGCCCTGCCGGGCCCAGACCATCATCGCCTGGGGCCTCCTGGCCGCGGCCCTGAGTGGCGTCTGGTCCCTGTTCAAGGGGCAGCCGTTCATGACCGGCCAGTGGGCGCACGTCTACATCCTGGGCCTCGACCTTCACCTGGGCACGCCGCTGATCTTCGACATCGGCGTCTACCTGACGGTGGTGGGGGTGGTGCTCATCGTCATCATGAGCCTGGCGGAAGAAGTGGAGGAGGACGACTAGTGGAAGGCCTGCTCGCCATCGTCATCGGCGTACTCTATGCCTCCGGCGTCTACATGCTCATGCGCCGGAGCATCGTGAAGCTCATCATCGGGTTGGCGCTGCTGGCCCACGGCGCGAGCCTGCTGGTGTTCACCGCCGCGGGCCTCACCCGCGCGGTGCCTCCGGTGATCCCCTTCGGAGAAAAGGCCATTACCGGAACGGTGGCGGACCCGTTGCCCCAGGCGTTGATCCTGACGGCCATCGTCATCAGCTTCGGCGTGCAGGCCTTCGCCATGGTGCTGGCGTACCGCGCCTACCAGACCGTGGGCACGGACGACCTCGACGACATGAAGGCAACGGACACGTGAACTCGCTCATCGTCCTGCCCATCCTGCTTCCGCTGCTGGTGGGGGCGAGCTGCGTGGTGGTGTGGCGCTACGTGGCCGCTCAACGGATACTCACCCTGGCCGGCAGCATCGTCTACCTGGCGGTCGCCGTCGTGTTGCTGGAGCGGGTCGCCTCGGAGGGCATCCAGGCGGTGCAGAAGGGCGCCTGGATCGCGCCTTTCGGCATCACCCTGGTGGCCGACATGTTCAGCGCCGTCATGGTGGCCACCACCGGGGTCGTGACTCTCGTCATCGTCGTCTATTCCCTGGGCACCATGGACCGCGCCCGGGAAGCCTGGGGCTACTATCCGCTGTTCAACATCCTCATCATGGGCGTGTCCGGCGCCTTCCTGACCGGCGACATCTTCAACCTGTTCGTCTGGTTCGAGGTGCTGCTGATCTCGTCCTTCGTCCTGCTGGCCCTGGGAGGCGAGCGCGCGCAACTCGAGGGCGCCATCAAGTACGTCACCCTGAACCTGGTGGCGTCGGCCTTTTTTCTGGCCGCGGTGGGCATCCTCTACGCCATGGCAGGCTCCCTCAACATGGCCGATCTGTCGCAGCGGCTCGGGGACGTGCCTCAACCGGGG
>JAPOQB010000374.1 GCA_026710965.1 Deltaproteobacteria bacterium
AGGTTGCGCAGCGCCTCGATCTCGGTGGACTGGTCGTTGTGGCCGTAGTCGGTGCCGATGACGATGTTGTCCTCGCCGGAGTACCTGAAGATGTAGTCGACGTCGTCGTCGGTCTGGCACGACACGTACTGCCGGTATTCCTTGAGCGGGTTGTCCGGAAAGTCCTTGTTCTGGGCGCCCCAGCGGCGTTTCAGGTCCTTGACCACGTAGGGCACCCAGAGGGCCGCGGCCTCGGCCCAGTGGAAGCGGAGCTTGGGGAACATCTTGGGGATCTCGCCCATGATCACCGAGTGGAACGCGCCGATGACGGGGATGCGGAACTTCCAGAAGCTGCCGCCGCCGTTGTACTGGGACACGAGGTCCTCTTCCTGCGGGTTGCCGTTGCCGACGTGCACGCCCACGGCCATGTCGAGCTCGCTCATCTTCTCGTACAGGGGATAGAAGTAGGGATCGGTGAGCAGCCGGCGCCCCTCGATGCCGCGCATGAAGACCCCGCAGGCGCCGTTCTGCTTGCAGAACTCCAGCTCCTCCAGAGACGCGCTCATGTCCAGCAGCGGCAGCACGCAGATCCACCGCAGCCGGCCCTTCCCTTGCTGGTGGATGTCCGCCAGCCAGCGGTTGTAGCCCTTGCAAATGGGGATCTCCCACTCGGGCTTCTCGGTGATCTGCTCGATGAAAATGGTCGGATAGAGCACCTGGATGTCGATGCCGAGCTCGTCCATGTGCTTGACCCGCGCGTCCACGTTCTCCATCTCGCGGGTTTCCTGGGGCGTGAACATCACCCGGCCGGTGCGGTCGGCGACCTCATCGAGCTCATGAGCGGTCATGACGATCCGCACCAGGCCGCGGATCTTGCCGTCGATGAACCAGTACTCGCCTCCCTGGTCGCCGCTCGGTTTGACGACGATGGGACGGTACTTCTGATCGGCCGCATCCATGTAGTCCCAGGTCCGTTCGGACTCGACGACGTGAGCGTCGGAATCGATGGTGGGCATGGTCAATACCTCCTGAACAGGATTGAAATGTTCGAGTGCTTCGCGTGATGTATTGGTAGCCTGATTAACACCTTTTCAACGGCGGAACCAGCGGAAACGACGGCTCCCAGGTCCCTTGACAAACCCCCCTCCGGCAACTACTCACGAAACTGAGAAGCCGCCGATCCGTGCGGCATCACGGCCTTCAGGCCGGCACGGCCCACGGGCCGTCCGACGGAAAGGAAAGCGCCATGCCAACCAAATCCCGGGCCGCAGTCCTGGTCGAATCGCGCAAGCCCCTGGTGGTGGACGAGGTCACGCTCCCGGATCCCGCACCCGATCAGGTTCTCGTGAAACTCTTCGCCAGCGGCATCTGCCACTCCCAGCTCCACCAGATCCACCGGACGCCGGAAGAGCAGCGGTCCAAGCTGCCGGCGCTGCTGGGGCACGAGTCCACCGGCGTGGTGGTGGCCAAGGGCCGCGACGTCACCCACGTGAAGGAAGGCGACCGGGTCTTCACCACCTGGGTCGACCGCAACGCTCCCGAGTCGCCGCTGCCGCCGGTGTCCCATGCCCTCAACATGCGGCCGCCCATCCCGGCCGTCTGGCGCGGCGAATCCATCTGGGCCTCGGCATCCACCTGGGCCGAGCACGTGGTGGCTTCCGAACGCGTGGTGCTTCCCATGGACGACGACGTGGACACGGAGGTGACCTCCATCATCGGCTGCGCGGTCACCACCGGTTCGGGCGCCATCATCAACACGCTGCAGGTGCGTCCGGGGCAGTCGGTGGCCGTCTACGGCGTGGGCGGCATCGGCATGTGCGCGGTCTCGGCCGCCGCGGTGGTGGACGCCTACCCGCTCATCGCGGTGGACCTGGACGACGAGAAGCTGGAGTTCGCCAAGGGTTTCGGCGCCACCCACTGCATCAACGCAGGCAAGGTGGACGCCGTCGAGGCCATCACCGAGCTCACCGGCGGCGGCGCGGACTACGCCCTGGACGCGGTGGGACATCCCACCACCCAGGAGCAGATCCTCCGCTCCGTGCGCACCGGGGCCCCCGGCCTCGAGCGCGGCGGGACCGCCCTTCTCATCGGCCTGCCGCCCTCGGGCGCAACCCCGCTGATCAACACCAACCTCTTCGCCGGAGGGCGCTACTTCACCCGCACCCACGCCGGCGACTGCCTCCCGGACCGCGATTTCCCGACCTTCGTCCGCTGGTACCGGGAGGGCAAGCTGAAGCTCGATGATCTGGTGACGCGCCGCTACTCCCTGGACCAGGTCAACGAGGCCGTGACCGACCTGGAGGAAGGCAAGATCCTGGGCCGGGCGATCTTTACGTATGGGTAGGAAGGTATGCGCCCTTCGACTTCGCTCGGCTACGCCTCGCTACGCTCAGGACGAACGGAAAAAAGTGGTTCGTTTTCCACCGTTCGCCCTGAGCCCCTCGACAAGCTCAGGACAAGCTACGCGCAGCGAAGCCAAGGGCGAAACGCTCAACGTCCGTTCGTCCTGAGCGTAGCGCAGCGAAGTCGAAGGGCGAACGCCAATGTCCGTTCGTCCTGCGCGTGGCGGAGCGAAGTCGAAGGACGCAGGGCGAACAGAGTCTCGTCCCGGCTCCCTCAATTTAACCGTTCGTCCTGAGCGTAGCTCCGCGCTAGCGGAGCGAAGTCGAAGGGCGCATACTTGCAGTTACCTGGAAGCGAAGTAATCTTCTCGGAGGACGAACATGTATATCGACTGCGACACTCACTATTTCCCGGTGAAGTTCCTGGAAGGGATCAGCGACCAATACCCCGATTCGCCGCGGGTGGTGCGGGAGGGCGACGAGGTCAAGTCGGTGCTGCCGGACGGCACGCTGATCAAGAACCAGGCCCCCAAGGGGCGCTGGGACCTGGACGTACGGGTGGCCCAGGCCGACTTCGAAGGGTTCGACAAGCACGTCCTGATACCCGAGAACCGCGAGCTCCTGTACACGTGGGACCGGGACCTGGGGTGCGAGCTGGCCCGCCGCTACAACGACGCGGTGGCCCAGGACCTCGCGGAATGCGCCCATCCCGAGCGCTACATCGGCGTCGGCTGGGTGTTCCTGCCGGACGTGGAAGAGTCCTGCAAGGAACTCGACCGGATGGTGAACCAGCTCGGCATCAAGGCCGTGAAGTTCATGGGCGGCTTCGAGGACGCCAACCTGGGAGCGGAGCGGCTGTGGCCGGTCTACGACAAGGTGTGCCAGCTCGACATCCCGATCCTGGTGCACGACACGGCGTCGGACCGCCAGGACCATCCGAACCCGGCGCTGGTGGGCATCGAGCAGCTCTTCCTGGAAGCCGACAACAACGCCCTGCCCTTCCTGCTGGCGTTCCCCTTCCGCTACATCGTGGACATGGGCAGCCTGATCCTGCGGGGCGCGCTGAAGGAGTTCCCCGACCTGCGCATCTGTTTCGTGGAAGGTTCGGCCGCCTTCGTGCCCTGGCTCATGAACCGCCTGGACATGGACCCCAACGGCCGCAAGAAGCTCGGCAAGGACCCCAGCGAGTTCTTCAGCCAGATCTGGGTGTCCGCCTTCGCCGCCGAGACCTCCATCCGCTACGCCTGCGACTTCTGGAAGGACCACAACCTGACGGTGGGCAGCGACTACCCGCACAACGACCCGTCCGGCACCTGGAAGGAAGGCACGGTACGGATGGTGCGGGAGCTCGAAGGCATCTCGGACGACGACAAGGAGAAGATCCTGGGCGACAACGCCATGCGGCTGTTCGGGATGGCGTAAACCGGCCGGTCCCGCCATCGACGCGCGGGCCTTTCACGGGAGGCGGCGGAACCTCCCGCTACCTCCCGCGCCCCTGATCGACCCACTGAGGGAAAGGACAAACGTGCTTTTCTCGATCCACGCCCCGGCTCGAAACGCGGAAGAAATCACCCGCCGCGCCGTGGCCGCGGAAGCCCTGGGCTTCCACGCCCTCTTCTTCGCCGACGGCCACCTGAACAACCTGGACGGGTTCCAGGCCATGACCGTGTGCGCGCTGCGGACGGAAAGGCTCCGTTTCGGCATCGCCGCGACCACCATGGCCTACCGCGATCCCACGACGCTGGCCCTGTCCGCGGCCACGTCCAACGAGTTCTCGGGCGGACGGGCCATCCTGGGCCTGGCGACCGGCGACGGCTCCACCTACCGGCTGGGGCGCAAGGCCACGCGGCTGGCGGATTTCGCCGCCGGACTGGCCACCATCCGCGAACTGCTGGGAGGGCGCTCCATCGAGGTGCCCCGGGGCGACGAAGGCGCCGGCGCGGTCTCCCTCAACGTGGGCAAGCTCCCGGTGCCGATCTACGTGGCCTCGGTGGGTCCCCGGAGCCTGCGGGTGGCCGGACGCTACGCCGACGGCATCATGCTCGGCACCGGTTTCGACCTCGACGTGCTGGAGTGGGCGCAGGCCCACGTCGCCGCGGGCGCTCGTGAAGACGGCCGGGACCTGTCCGACGTCGACATCGCCATGGCGGGCATGATCTGCGTGGACGAGGACGGCGGCCGCGCCCGCGAACGGGTGCGCGCGCGTCTGGCCAACCGCGTTCATCACAACTTCCGCTTCACCACGGAGACCGTGCCGCCGGACGAGTTGGCCGGGGTCCAGCGGTTCATGGCCGGCTTCGACATCAGCAAGCCGCTGGAGGAACGCGCCGACCCCGCGCTCATCACCGACTACATGCTGCGCCGGTTCGCCATCGCCGGCACCCCGGAGGAGTGCCTGGCGCGCGTCCGCAAGCTGGCCGAAGCCGGCGTGAAACACCTGCTGCTGACGCCGCCCATGCGTGTGCTCGACGAAGTCATGGACCTCTGGGGGCGCGAGGTCATCCCGGGCTGCGCCGATCTCGGGTAATGAGCGCCCTTCGACTTCGCTCCGCTTGCGCTCCGCTACGCTCAGGACGAACGGTTGTAGTAGCTTCCCTCCGCTACGCTCGGGACCATATTCTCTTCCGTTCGTCCTGAGCGTAGCGGAGCGCAAGCGGAGCGAAGTCGAAGGGCGCCATTCAAACGAAAGGAACACCCCATGCCCGAGCTGGACCCCACCACCTTCACCATCGCGAGCCTGGCGCCGCGAATCGCCGCGCGCGAAGTCTCGCCGGTCGAGTTGACTGCCTGCTACCTGGAACGGATCAAGCGCCTCAACCCCGTGATCAACGCCTACAGCACCGTCATGGAAGAAGACGCCATGGCGGCGGCGCGCCGGGCGGAGGAGGAGATCGCGGGGGGCAACTACCGGGGCCCGCTTCACGGGATGCCGGTGTCCATCAAGGACAACCTGGCGGTCCAGGGCTACCCCACCACCGCCGGCAGCCGGATCCTGGCGGACTGGAAGCCCGACTTCGACGCCACCGTGGTGACCCGGCTGCGGGAGGCCGGAGCCATCGTCCTGGGCAAGAACAACATGCACGAGTGGGCCGGGGGCGGCACCACCATGAACCCCTATTTCGGCACCACCCACAACCCGTGGGACACCACCCGGGTGCCGGGCGGTTCCAGCGGCGGCTCGGCCGCCGCGGTGGCCGCCGACCTGTGCCTGATCTCCATCGGCACCGACAACGCCGGCTCGGTGCGGAACCCCGCCGCCTGGTGCGGCACCGCGGGCCTCAAGGCCACCTACGGCCGGGTGAGCCGCTACGGCGGCGTCGCCGGCACCGGCGGGTTCTCGTCCGACCACTTCGGCCCCTTCACCAAGACGGTGGAGGACTGCGCCCTGGTGCTGGCCGCCATCGCCGGGGAGGACCCCAACGACCCCCTGAGCTCTCCCGCACCCGTGCCCGACTACCGCGAGGGCCTGGGCAGCGCCGTCGCCGGCATGAAGGCAGGCGTCATCGACAGCTACTTCGACGAACTGATGGTGGACGAGGTCGCCAAGGCGTTCCGGGACTCCCTCGCCGCCCTGGAATCCCTGGGCATGCAGGTCAAGGAGGTCAACATCCCCCACATGGACATGGTCCCCGCCGTGCAGACCGCGACAAGCCGGTGTGAGAACGTGGTGGCCCACGAGCCCTACCTGCGCCAACAGCCCCGTGGCTACAGCCGTGAGTTGCTGCACCGGAACATCGCGTCCCTCACCATCCCCGCCTCGACCTACGTCACGTCCCAGCGAGTGCGGCGTGTCATCTGCCGCGAGTTCGAGGAAGCCCTCCACGACGTCCAGGTGATCGTCACCCCCACCGTCGGCATCGCCGCGCCCACCATCGAGGAATGCAGGCAGGGCTTCGCCGAAATCGACGGGCGCCGCATTCCCTTCCGCCACCCCAGCGGCAGCATCGGCACCCGCTGCACCATCCCCTTCAACGTCACCGGCCTGCCGGTGCTGAGCGTATGCTGCGGGTTTAACGCCGCCGGGCTGCCGTTGGGTTTGCAGATCGTGGGGCCGTGCTTTCAGGAGGGCTTGGTGTTTCAGGTGGCCCACGC
>JAPOQB010000353.1 GCA_026710965.1 Deltaproteobacteria bacterium
CACGGCGACCATCACGGTCACGGCCCAGGACGCCGACGGCAACACCGTCAGCGACACCTTCGACGTTTCGGTGGTCAGGGCTCCGGGGCCGGAACCGGAGCCCGTGGAACTGCCCGGGCCGGAGGGCGATCCCCAGCTGACGGCCACGGATAACGGCATCATCGTGAGCTGGCAGGCTCCGGAGAGCGGGGACGCGCCCCGGCGCTACATCGTGCACGTGAGGCCGGAGGGCGGCGCTGAGGGCAGCGGCAGGACGAAGACTCCCAAGGCGAAGAAGACGAAGGTCAGCTTCGACAACCTGGAGGCGGGCCGGACCTACAAGGTGTGGGTGCGGGCCGAGAACGAGGCGGGCAAGGGTGAGCGGGTGCATACCAGCATCACGATCCCCGCTGCGGAGGACGGGCAGACGGGTCAATAATCCCCTAGGCAAGCCAAACTGAGGGCGGGGCGTGTCCGATCGGGTTCGGACGCGCCCCGTCCGGCGTTCAAGCGTCCGCCAGTTGCGTGGGCGACAGGTCGGCGTTCTCCACTGTTCACCTCCCCTGGTAGAGGGGTGCTGGAATGGTCAACTTGCCTGGAAGGGGCTTGTCTGGGTCAATTTCAGCAAATTGGGACAATATTTAGCCTGTCTTCATTATTATTGAGAGTAAGTTTACCCCTTATTTATTTGCGAATCTGTAAAATACCTAAACACTCTTGAAGGGATTCGCATCGGGCAGTGCCCGACCGGCGAAGAACCGGAACATCGATCCTGCGGCCCTGCCGCAGCTATGCCATGTAACATAGGAGAATTGTTTCGATGAACATTTTCGCCGCCTTATCCGCAACCCTGTCAGCCCCCCCCCCAGAACCTACGTTCTAGCCTGGCCCTTCGCCGACTCTCCCCTCTCCTGCTGCTTGCCGTCGCACTAGCCGCCGGCTCCCTGCTCGTGACCCCGAGTCCGACTGCTGAGGCGCAAAGCCGGAGCGCCGGCACCACCATCTGGTCCGCCACCCTGACAGTCAGAGACTTGAACGATATTGTTACTGGTGGTCTAGGCTGTTACAGAGGCGCTTCTCAGTTTGCTCCTGAAACTGCCGAATGCTACCACGAAGCGACACTCACCGAGGACGAGTTCACTTACCTCGGCAGATCGTACTCGATACACACATTCTACCGGCATCAGAACGGCGAGTGGTTTCTTAGTATCGAAGACCCTGGCAACGACCCCAGCCTTGATTATTTGACCCTCCACATCGGCAATGCCCGGCTGCCGCTAGCCCCCGCTGGGCGAACCTACTTTCAAGCTGATTCTGTGGCCCTATTTGAATTTTCAGCCAGTTCGGCCTCCGGCATCTCCGTCCCGTCCGTAGGCGACACTCTGAATCTGAAGCTCACCTTCGATCCGGGATCTTCTGCCAGCCTGGACCCCACATTCAGCGACGACGGCAAAGCTACCGGAGATTTCGCCGGCAACAAAGACGAAGCCCGCGCCATGGTGATCCAGCCCGACGGCAAGATAGTGGCAGCCGGATTCGCCAACGACGGATCCGACAACGACTTCGCCCTTGCCCGCTACAACACCGACGGCACACTGGACACCACCTTCAGCGCCGACGGCAAGGTGACCACCGACTTCGCCGGCAACGACGATGAGGCGAACGCGGTGGCGATCCAGTCCGATGGCAAAATAGTGGCAGCCGGATTCGCCAACGACGGATCCGACGACAACTTCGCCCTTGCCCGCTACAACGCCGATGGCTCACTCGACACCACCTTCAGCAGCGACGGCAAGGTCACCACCGACTTCGGCGGCAACGACGACGAAGTCCGCGCCGTCGCGATCCAGCCCGACGGCAAGATAGTGGCAGCCGGATTCGCCAACGACGGATCCGACAACAACTTCGCCCTTGCCCGCTACAACACCAACGGCTCACTCGACACCACCTTCAGCAGCGACGGCAAGTTGACCACCGACTTCGACGGCAAAGACGACGAGGCCTACGCCGTCGCCATCCAGCCCGACGGCAGAATCGTCGCCGCCGGGTACGCCACCAACACCAACCAGACGACCACCAACACCAGCGACGACCACAAAGACTTCGCTCTGACCCGCTACAACTCCGACGGTTCCCTCGACGAATCGTTCAGCAACCATACCAAGGACTTCGGACGCAACCACGGCAAGGTGACCAGTCTCATCAACACTAACGACCAGGTCATCTACGCCGTCGCAATCCAGCCCGACGGCAAGATCGTCGTGGCGGGGCGGTCATGGAGCGGCATCAACAACGATTTCGCCGTCGAGCGCTACCGTCCCGACGGGGGCCGTGACATCAGTTTCGGAACCCCGGTGGGGAACATCAAGCGCGGCCGCGTCACCACCGACTTTTCGGGAACCGGCGACTACGCCCACACGATTGCGCTCCAGTCCGACGGCAAGATCGTCGTGGCGGGGCGGTCATGGAGCAACGGGAACCACAACTTCGCACTCGTGCGGTACACCACCCAAGGCGACCTCGACTCCACGTTCGGCGGCGGCGGCAAGGTCGTAACCGACATCAACAGCGACGACCTTGCGCATGCGGTGGCGCTTCAGTCAGATCGGAAGATCGTCGCCGCCGGGTACTCAAGCAACAACTTCGCACTCACGCGCTACATGGGCGACTTCGCACTCGACTATCTGAACTCCATGGGCGTGAATCCGAAGCCCAACGCCAGGACATCGTTCTCCGGCCAGGGCTATCCAGGTTATTACAACGTACTCCACTATGACCGGAGCTCCGCCGACTATCTGATTCGGAACATCTCCTATCAATCCGCCGGTCCTCTGACTTCATGGCCGCCGGCATTCGGCTACGGGCGGGTATTGCCCAGCGATCCCTATACGCCGGCGGAAGGGCTCCCCCAGCAGAGCGCCGGGAGCATCACCCTGACGCCGCCTTTCGACCCTGAAGTGCAGGAATATTCCGCCACCGTGCCCTACGAGGTGTCATCGGTCATCATCACTGCCGTGCCTGTTCACTCCAAGGCCACCGCCACGGTCAACGGCAACAGCCCGTCCACTCCGGTCAGCCTGGAGGTGGGGGAGAACGTGGTCACAGTGGTGGTTACCACGGAGAGCGACCTCCGGAGAACCTACACGCTGACGATAACCCGCGAGCCCAACAAACCGCCCACAGTGTCGAGCGCCATCGCCGACGCGACCATCGTGAACGAGACCGCCACGCACCAGGTAACGCTGTCGGGCGTGTTCAGCGACGCCGAAGGCGACGACCTGACGGTCACGGCCGGTTCGTCGGACGAGAACGTGGCCACGGTATCTGTGTCCGCCGACTACTCTGGCCTGACTGTGAGCGCCAAGAGCCACGGCACGGCGACCGTCACGGTAACGGCCGACGACGGTCACGGCGGCTCTGTATCGGACAGCCTCACCGTAACCGTGAAGGCCGCGCCGGTGGTGGCCTCGCCCATCGCCGACGTGAGCGAGCTTGCGGTTGAAGCGACGCACCAGGTCTCGATGTCCGGGGTGTTCAGCGACGCCGACGGCGACGCGGTGACCGTAACCCAGGCGTCATCGTCCGACAGCGCGGTGGCGGCAGTAACGGCCGCCATTGACGGCTCGACGTCCGCGATCACCGCCATCACGGTAACCGGGGTGTCCGAGGGCACGGCGACCATCACGGTCACGGCACAGGACGCTGACGGCAACACCGTCAGCGACGCCTTCGAGGTAACCGTGTCCGCGCCGCCCAACAACGCGCCCACGGTGTCCGGCGTCATCGCCGACGCCACCATCGTGAGCGAGAGCGGTACGCATGAGACATCCCTGTCGGGCGTGTTCGACGACTCGGATGGCGACGACCTGACCGTTACCGCCGCGTCTTCGGCTGAGAGCGTGGCCACGGTGTCGGTGTCCGCCGACTACTCAAAGCTTACGGTGAGCGCAAAGTCCCGCGGAACGGCGACCGTCACGGTCACGGCGTCCGACGGGAACGGCGGGACGGCATTGGACAGCTTCACCGTCACGGTGAAGGCCGCGCCAGTGGTGGCATCGGCCATCGCCGACGTGAGCGAGCTGGAGGTTGACGCGACGCACCAGGTCTCGATGTCGGGGGTGTTCAGCGACCCTGACGGCGACGCGGTGACCGTGAGCGAGGCGTCATCGTCCGACATCGCGGTGGCGGCGGTATCGGCCGCCATTGACGGCTCGACGTCCGCCATCACGGGCCTCACGGTTATTGCCAAGTCCGAGGGCACGGCGACCATCACGGTGACGGCGAAAGATTCGGACGGAAACACCGTGAGCGACGCCTTCGACGTCACGGTCAACTCCCCTGCCGCGCAGCAGCAGGTCAACAACGCGCCCACGGTGTCAGCAGCGATAGCGGACGCCATCATAGTCAACGAGACCGGCACGCACCGGGTAGCGCTTTCGGGTGTTTTCAGCGATGCTGACGGCGACGCCCTGAAGGTCACGACGAGTTCGTCGGCTGAGAGCGTGGCAAGCGTCGCCGTGTCCGCTGATTACTCGACGCTTACGGTAAGCGCCAAGTCTCGCGGCACGGCGACCGTCACGGTCACCGCCGCCGACGGGTACGGCGGTACAGTCGAGGACGCGTTCACCGTGACGGTGAAGGCCGCCCCGGTGGTGGCATCGGCCATCAGCGACGTATCGGGCCTGGAGGCAGGATCCACGCGGGAAGTGTCCCTGTCCGGCGTCTTCAGCGACGCCGACGGCGACAGCCTGACCATCACGGCGTCATCGTCGAATGAGGCCACAGCCACGGTTTCAGTGGAATCCGACAGCTCCAAGCTGACGGTCACCGGAGTGGCCGAGGGCACGGCGACGATCACCGTCACAGCCCAGGACACGGACGGCAACACCGTCAGCGACACATTTAACGTAACCGTGATCCGGGCCCCGGAGCCGGAACCCGAGCCGGTGGAACTGCCCGGGCCGGTGGGCAATCTCCAATTGACGGCGACGCACGACAGCGTGAGCGTCAGCTGGAGCACCCCGGAGAGCGGGGACGCGCCGGACGGGTACATCGTGAACATCAAGCGCCAGGGCGGCGGCGACGGCGAGACCCGGAGGCCCGGGGTCGACAAGACTGCCCTCACCTTCCGGGACCTGAACGGCGGCTCCACCTACGAGGTGTGGGTGCGGGCGGAGAACGAGGCGGGCAAGGGCGAGCGGGTCCGCGCCAGCGTCACCCTGCCGTCGGTGCTGCCCGGCCCGGTGGCGGGTCTTGAGGTGGCCGCAACCGGGGACGGCGTGACGGTGACCTGGAGCGCCCCCGAGACTGGCGGCGCGCCGGACGGGTACATCGTGCATATCAGGCCGGAGGGCGGCGCTGAGGGCAGCGGCAGGACGAAGACGCCCAAGGCGAAGAAGAGCGCCGTGACCTTCGGCAACCTGGAGGCGGGCTGGCGATGTAAGGACCGGGGGTGGCGCCGGACGGAGGCGGGGCTGGGC
>JAPOQB010000446.1 GCA_026710965.1 Deltaproteobacteria bacterium
CACGATGGCGTCCGCGGCCCGCAGGATCCCGAGCCGTTCCTCGGTGACGTCGCCGAGGATGCGGATGGCCAGACCGGGTCCGGGAAACGGCTGCCGGTGGATCCACCGGTCGGGCAGGCCCAGCTCCCGGCCCAGCACCCGGACTTCGTCCTTGAACAGCTCCCGCAGGGGCTCCACCAGCTCGAACTTCATGTTCTTGGGGAGCCCGCCGACGTTGTGGTGGCTCTTGATGAGGGCGGACGGGCCGGCATTGGGCACGGACTCGATGACGTCGGGATAGAGGGTCCCCTGGCACAGGAACGGGAAGTCCCCGAGCTTGCGGGTCTCCTCCTCGAACACGCGGATGAAGAGGTTGCCGATGCGCTTGCGCTTCTCCTCCGGGTCCTCCACGCCTTCGAGGACGTCGAGGAACCGCCGGGACGCGTCCACGCAGCGGAAGCCCGCGCCGAACCGTTCCCCCATGACCTGGGACACGGCGTCGACCTCGCCCTGCCGCAACAGGCCGTTGTCGACGAAGACACACACCAGCCGGTCGCCGATGGCCCGGTGCACGAGGGTAGCGGCCACCGACGAGTCGACCCCGCCGCTCAGGCCGCACAGCACGCGGCCGTCGCCCACCTGCCGGCGGATCTTTTCCACCGCGGCGGTGGCGAAGTGCTCCATGTCCCAGTCGGCGGCGCACCGGCAGATGCGGAACAGAAAGTTTTCCAGCATGGTCCGCCCGTTTCGGGTGTGGACCACCTCGGGATGAAACTGGAGGCCATAGAAACGCCGCCGGCCGTCGGCAAAGGCGGCGATGGGGGAATTGCCGGTATGCGCGATCACCGACCAGTCCTCGGGAAGCGAAGTCATCCGGTCGCCGTGGCTCATCCACACGCTCTGGCCGTCGCCTGCCTCGAGGCCGGCGAAGAGGTCGGTGTCGTCGTCGATGGTGAGGTCGGCGAGACCGTACTCGCGCTCCGAGGCTTGGGCGACACCGCCGCCCATGGCCTGGTTGATGATGCCCATGCCGTAGCAGATGCCCAGAAAGGGCACGGGCAGCCGGAACAGCTCCGGTGCCACCCTGGGGGCGCTACGGGCATAGACGCTGGCGGGTCCGCCGGAGAGGATGACGCCGGCGGGCTCGAGCCGCGCGAGCCGCGCCACGGGGGTATCGAAGGGGTGTATCTCGCAGTAGACGCGTGCTTCGCGTACACGGCGCGCAATGAGCTGGGTGTACTGCGATCCGAAGTCCAGAATGACGATCATTCTCTTCGATAGTTGGGTGCTTCGTTGGTGATGAAGACATCGTGGACATGGCCTTCGGTGAGGCCCGCGGCGGTGACCTGCATGAACCGGGCCTTGTTCTGCAGCTCCTCGATGGTGGCGCAGCCGACGTAGCCCATGCCGGCGCGGACGCCGCCGATGAGTTGATAGATGTTGGCGGCAAGGGTGCCGCGGTAGGGGACCTGGCCTTCGACCCCCTCCGGCACCAGCTTCACCTCATCCTCGATGTCGTCCTGCGCGTAGCGGTCCCTGCTGCCCTCGCGCATGGCGCCGATGGAGCCCATGCCGCGGTAGACCTTGTAGGTCCGGCCCTGGTAGAGCACCGTCTCGCCGGGGCTTTCCTCGCAGCCGCCGAACAGCGTGCCGATCATCACGGCGCTGGCGCCGGCCGCCAGCGCCTTGGTGATGTCGCCGGAATACTTGATACCGCCGTCGGAAACCAGCGGGACTCCGGTGCGGGCGCCCACGCGGGCGCAGTCGGCGATGGCGCTGAGCTGGGGGACGCCCACCCCCGAGACCACCCGGGTGGTGCAGATGGAGCCCGGTCCGACGCCCACCTTGACGCCGTTGGCGCCGGCATCGATCAGCGCCTGGGTCCCCTGGGCGGTGGCCACGTTGCCGGCGACAAGTTCGAGCTCCGGATAGTCCGCGCGGATCCGTGCCACCGTCTCCAGCACCTTGGCGGAGTGGCCGTGGGCCGTGTCCACCGCGATCAGATCGACGCCGGACCGTACCAGCGCCTCCAACCGCTCCTCCCGGTCCGGACCCACGCCCACCGCGGCGCCCACCCGCAACTGCCCGCGGTCGTCCTTGCAGGCCATGGGGTGGCGGGTCTTCTTCTCGATGTCCTTGACCGTGATCAGGCCCTTCAGCCGGTAGTTCTCGTCCACCACCAGCAGCTTCTCGATGCGGTGCCGGTGCAGGAGTTCCTGGGCCTCGTCGAGGTCGACGCCGTCCGGCACGGTGACCAGGTTTTCCTTGGTCATCAGTTCGTCGACGCAGCGTTCCAGGTTCTTCTCGAAGCGGAGGTCACGGTTGGTCAGGATGCCCACCAGACGGCCGCCCAGCGTCACCGGCAGGCCGGAGATGCCGTGCTGGTCCATCAGTTCCCGGGCCTCGGCGATCTTCTGGTGCGGGCTCACCGTCACGGGGTCCGAGATCATGCCGCTCTCGAACTTCTTGACCTTCTCCACCTCCCTGGCCTGCGCCTCGACGGACATGTTCCGGTGGATGAACCCCATGCCGCCCTCCTGGGCCATGGCGATGGCGGTCCGGGCCTCGGTGACCGTGTCCATGGCGGCGCTCAGGAGGGGAATGTTGAGCTGGATGCGCTCGGTCAACCGGGTGGAAACGTCCGTGTCCCGCGGCAGAATCGACGATTCCGCCGGCACCAGCAGCACGTCATCGAACGTGAGCCCAATGGGCAAGACTTCCTGGTCGAGCATCCTTCACCTCGAAGCGAATGGCACCGGAACGGTACAAAAAAAGCCCAGACGTCCGCCTGGGCTTGGTGGTCATTGCACCGTCATCATGTTGTCCATGCCACCTCCTAGCAAGATTTGTTGGTGGTGGCAAGTTCCGTTTTCGCGGGGATCCGCCGCCGCGGGTCGGATCGCTCGATTCAACAAGGACTTCCGGCAGTTGCGCCTTTGGCGGCGGAGGCCGGCTATATTCCTGGGGGGAAGTGCCGACAGGGTTCCAGACATGCTTTCCAGGATCTATGGGGCGGCGCTTCACGGCATCGAGGCGCTCAAGGTGGCGGTGGAAGTCGATATTGCGTCGGGCCTCCCGGAGATGGTCATGGTGGGCTTGCCCGCGGGCGCGGTACGCGAGAGCAAGGTGCGCGTACGGGCGGCGTTGAGGAACTGCGGCTACCCGTTCCCGCCGCAGCGGATCACCATCAACCTCGCGCCCGCCGACGTCAAGAAGGAAGGGTCAGGCTACGACCTGCCCATGGCCATGGGTATCGTCGCGGCTCAAGGGGCGGTGCAGCCCGCCCGCCTCTCCGACCACCTGCTGTTGGGCGAGCTTTCCCTGGACGGCGCCGTCAAGCCCGTCCGGGGCGCGCTGCCCATCGCCGCCGCCGCCAGGCGGCAGGGTTTGAAGGGCCTGATCCTGCCCCGCGCCAACAGCGCCGAAGCCGCGGTGGTCCAGGACATCGACGTCTTCGGCGTCGACAGCCTTGCCGAGGTGGTGGAGTTCCTGAACGGAGAGCGGGAGGTCGAGCCCACCCGCGTCGACCTGGCCCGCCTGTTTCGCCAGCACGCGGTCCATGACGCGGACTTCAGCGACGTTCGCGGACAACTCCACGTCAAGCGGGCGCTGGAGGTGGCGGCCGCCGGAGGACACAACGTGCTCTTGATGGGTCCCCCGGGCTCGGGGAAGACCATGCTGGCCAAACGGCTTCCCACCGTGCTGCCGGATCTCACCCTGGCGGAGGCCCTCGAAACCACCAAGATCCACAGCGTGACCGGGGCGCTGGGCGGCCGGGCCCTGGTGGCGGTCCGGCCGTTCCGGGCGCCGCACCACACCATCTCCGATGCCGGGCTGGTGGGCGGCGGCACGATACCGAAGCCCGGGGAGGTGTCGCTGGCCCACAACGGCGTGTTGTTTCTCGACGAGGCGCCGGAGTTCCACCGCAATGTCCTGGAGGTCTTGCGCCAGCCTTTGGAGGACGGCCAAATCACGGTCGTGCGGGCGGCCGGCGCCATCGACTATCCGGCCGCCTTCATGCTGGTGGCGGCGATGAATCCCTGCCCCTGCGGTTTCTTCTCGGATCCCCAGAAGGAATGCCGCTGTACCCCCACGCAGATCGCCCGGTACCGTTCCCGGGTGTCCGGGCCGCTGCTCGATCGCATCGACATCCAGGTGGAAGTCCCGGCGGTGGAGTACGAGGCGCTGGTGTCCCGGTCTCCGGGGGAACCCTCCGTGGCCATCCGCGAGCGCGTCAACCAGGCGCGGAGGGTGCAGGTGGAGCGGTTCGCGGAGACCGGAATCCACGCCAACGCGCACATGAGCGCGCGCGACGTCCGCCGCTACTGCCTGGTGGAGGCGGCCGGCGAGCAGCTTCTGGAAACCGCCATCAAACGGCTGGGATTGAGCGCCCGCGCCTACGTGCGTATCCTGAAGGTCGCCCGCACCATCGCCGACCTCGCCGGCAACGAAGAGATCCGCACGCCGCACGTCGCCGAAGCCATCCAGTACCGCAGCCTGGACCGTCCACCGTTCTAGCTTGTGAGTAGCAGTATCTGATATTATTGGACATTGGAGGATCGCCAGATGCCCAACGTTCACCTTACCGCGCCAATGGAAGCCTATATCAAGGGACAGATCGACTCCGGTGCTTATGCCAATCTGAGCGAGGTCGTGCGAGCGGGAATCCGGCTGCTGATGGAGCGGGACGGCGCGCGTCAGTTCTACGCCTTGAAGGCGGAGTTGCAACACGCCGTGCGCGAAGCGGAGGCGGGGGAGTTCGACGACTTCGATCCCGAAGCCTTCGATCCTGAAGCCCACCGGTGGCGTTCCGGAGCATGACCATCCGGCTATCCCGTTTGGCGCGACGGGATCTGGTGGAAATCCGCCGGTACACGCTGGACACCTGGGGCCGCGAACAGTGGGCGAAATACTATCAGGGCTTGGTCCGCGCATTCGAGGGTATCATGACCAACCCGGACCGCGGCCGGGACCGAAGCTTGTTCGCCGCGGGCCTGCGCTCGGTCAACTACGGCAGGCACGTCATTTTCTTCGCGCGAATCCAGGCGATCGGTAACGACCCGGTCATCCTGCGGATCGTTCACCAGCGCCGCCATATGCCGGCCTTGGTCTATTTCGAGGATCTGGACGCGTGAACAGCCGCGAGGGATGCGATCTCCGACACGTGCCGGACGCCATTCCGGTCCATGACCTGCAGAAGCTCCTCCGCCAGCCTCCGGGCGATCATCGGGCCGCGGTAGGGAAGGGCGCTGTGGACCTGCACCAGCGAGCAGCCGCTTTCC
>JAPOQB010000425.1 GCA_026710965.1 Deltaproteobacteria bacterium
GACTCCGGAAGCAGTCGAGTCCGCGTCACGCCTGGTCGCGGAAACGGTCACTCCCGTGGGCGACATCCACGCTGGCGAAGGCTACCGCGCCCACCTCGGACAGGTCCTCACCAAGCGCGCGATTCACGACGCCGTGCGGCGCGCCCGAAGCACCTGATCGGGAGTGATGTAGCGCAAGGCCAGACCGCCCAGGATCAACCCGCCGCCTATGAAGGTGGGCAACGACGGCACCTCCCCTACCCACAGCGCCACCCACAACGGATTGAGCACCGGCTCCGTCAGGGAAATCAGCGACGCTTCCTGCACCGATATGTGCTCGATGCTTCGGAAGAAGAAATAGTGGGCGAACGCGAACTGGACGACCCCCAGACATGCCAGGGCAACGAGCTCGGACGCCGACACCCAAAGCCCAGCGTGGGCGAAACCGAACAGCACAAGGGTGGACACGAGGTTGTTGGCCAGCATCAGCCCAAACGGGTCGAAGCCCCGGAGAAAGCGGAGGTTGACGAAATAGATCCCCAGCGCAAAACCGCTGCCGAGGCCCACGGACACGCCCAGATAGTCCTGAGCGCCCGCGGCGCCGCCGAATATGACCAGTATCCCGGCCATGCCGAAGAGCAGCGTCACCAGGTTGGGACGCGTGGGCCGCTCGCGGAACAGCAGGTAGACCAGCACGCAGACGAAGACCGGAGCGGTGTTCTGCAGCACGATGGCGTTGGCGGCGGTGGTGAGCTTGGTGGCCCACACCAGGGAACCGGTTGCGGCGGTAAACGCCAGGCCGGAGAACAGCAGCCGCGGTCTCGCGCGCCATCGCCGGGTCCCCGCGAAGGGCAGGAAGAAGAGCATGGCGAACAGGCTCCGGTAGAAGGCGATGACCGCGGGGTGAAGCGCCAGCGACTTGATGAAGACGCCCGCCAGGCTCCAGCAGAACCCGGACAGCAACGCGAACAGTCTGGACTGGTTGACCGCGGACCGCGGCGGGTATTCCATGGCTGGCCTTTGCGGAAGCGTCCCCGGGTGGATGCCGGCGCTATGACTCTTCCTCGCGGAGCCCCGTCTCCGAGAGGCCCGGACGAATGACCTCGCCGCGTTGTGCCAGCGGCACCGTGGCGTCGATGCCCACCTTCACCACCCGCTCATCCGAGGGATCGCGGGAAGCGTCTATCCGCGACCCGAGGCCCTGGTTGACGGTGATCTGTTCCGGCCTTCCCACCCGTGTCGCCTGCGCCCACTCCACCTGCGCCGGGTCCCGGATGTCGATGTCGTCGTCCACCACAACCACGCGCTTGAGGTATCCGTAGGCGCCGAACAGTCTCTCGATCAGCCGGCGCGGCATGCCGTCGTCCAGCTTGCGCAGCGATGCCACCGCATGAAAGTTGCGCCCGGCGGGCGGGAAGTGGACGTCGTAGGCGGTGCCCGGATCGAGCCCCCGGACACGGGCGCGGCCGGCGGCCTGGTAGTCGTGCCAGAAGTCGTTGTTGCGGGACTTGAAATGCTCTCGGGAGTTGAATCCCAGCACGGTGTGATAGATGGGGTCACGCCGAGTGGTGATGGCGGATACCTCCACCACCGGCTGCTGTCCGGCCGAGGTAATCTGGCCCGTGATGTCGGCGAAGGGACCCTCGTGCCGCGTGCGGCCGCGATGAATACGGCCTTCGATGACGATCTCGGCATGGGCCGGAACATCGAGGTCCACGGTGAGGGCCGGCACCACCTCCAGCGGACGTCCCATCAGGGCTCCGGCCACGCCCGTCTCGTCGGCAACCGGACCCACCGGCCAGAATGCCGCGATGAACAGCGCCGGATCCACCCCGATGGCGATAGCCACATCCACGGCGCGGCCCGCGGCCAGTGCATCGCCCACGATCCCGTGTCCGTCGTGGAACCGGTTGGTCATGACGGTAATCTCATGTGAACCATGAACCTGAATGCGGTAAACACCTGCATTTCTTCGTTTGCCGTCATGAAAAAGCACTACTCCCGCGGTGATGTAGGGGCCGGCGTCGCCCGGGAAATGCGTGGGTATCGGGAGGAGTTCCAGTCCCATGTCGGGCGTGAACCGGACTTGCTGGCACCCATCACCGGCGCCGCCGAGTCGCTCCGGCGCCACCGGTCTGGCGATGGCTTGTTCCAGGCATTCCGCGAACTCCACCATGGCGCCCATGCGCAGCCCGAGGAGATGCCGCCTGGTGCTGCCATAGAGACCGGCCGCCACCGGCACGGTGTGCCCCTGGACCTCGCGAAACAGAAAAGCCTTGTTGTCGCTCCGCTCGCTTGCGTCCACGTACGCGGCGAGTTCGTGAACCGCTGAAACGGGCCGATCCACCTCGACAAGCTCACCCTCGCCCCGCAGTCGATCCAGGAACCAGCGAAAACCCACTTCCGACATGATCCCCCCGTGGCCTTTCACCTAGCACATGGATTTCCCGGGAGGTAGCATTCCGCTACCCCCCCTGGAGGGCGCGACGGCGCGGCGCACCACCGAGGCGCCTTTCAAATTCAGACACCCCGGAGCATAATGCCGCCATGGAAGAGTTGGCCTTCACCCCCGTCGACGAGTTGACCCGTCTGGTCAGGACTCGCCGAATCTCCTCGCGAGAGCTTGTCGAGATGTTCCTCGACCGCATCGCCAGGCTTAATCCCGGTCTCAATGCCTACCTGACCGTGGCCGGGGAAGAAGCTCGGCGCGCCGCCGACAGTGCGGACGCGGAGGCGGCGCGGACCGATGCCTTGCCGCCGCTCTCGGGAGTACCGGTTGCCGTCAAGGATCTGGA